>JAKUSY010000066.1 GCA_022451445.1 Planctomycetota bacterium | reverse complement strand
GAGAGCTTCGCAACAGGAGGTTTGCCCTCGGGGATGTAATCGTCGGGATCGCGAAGGATGCCGTCGATGATGATGATGATCTGCTCAACGCGCTCGAGAACTTCAAGGCCGGCGACAAGGTGAAGGTCAGTATCCTGCGCGATGGCAAGGAGAAGACTGTTACGGTCAAGCTCCAGGGGGCCGAGTAGGCGGCAAGTTATGCCGCCGACCCGCCCGGGCGCCGCGAGCCTCCAGGGGGATTTTGATGGCTTGACAGGGGCCCGGTATTTGCTGAAGCTGTGATGTCGTGTTTGGCTGGTTCCGGTTCAGATAAGGCGGCTGTAGCTATGGCTGGTTCATTCTGGGAGAAGGTGGGACGCAGCGTCGGTGATGGTCTTCAGAAGGCCAGGGACATCGGGGCCTCCATCGGTGAGAAGGGTGAGACGATCCTCGATAAGCAGGACTGGCGCCGCAGGCTTCACAAATCGCGGGAGGAGCTGGGGCGTGTGGTCGAAAAGGAATTGCGCGGGATGGGTGAGCCGCCCTACAAGCTGGAAGATCCGGCGGTCAAGGAATTGCTCGCGGAGATCAAGCTGGCCGAGGAAGAGCTCGAAAAGCTTGAGCAGGCCAGTGATGAGAAAACAGGGAGAGCGGAAGGAGACGCGCCGGAAGCCGGGCCGCAGCAGGCTGAAGAGCCCCCCTCGACCGCCGCTCTCGACGATGACATCCTGGAGAATCCGGATACCTGAGCGCAGATGGTCCCGGCAAGGGACTCCAGGACCACTCACAACGTATTTGCCAGGCTTCAGCTGAGGGGAATTCACTTGACAATCTTACGGCAGATGCCTAGAATTTCGCCCGCTTTATAGTGTGTAACATATTTTAATACAGATACTTATGACAAAATACCGACATCTGCGGTAGAGTCGGTCCCGAGACAGAACAGCATGGATCTCCCCAAGTACGTCAAGGCTCTGAAAGAGCTCCTCGAGTTGATGAAAAACCACGACCTCGCAGAGGTCGAGCTCGAAGAGGATGGCCAGAAGGTTCGTCTTCGCAAGAGCGAGCCGCATCTTTCCGCGGCTCCTGTAGCCATCCAGGGCAGCGTTCCGGGCTCCCAGCCGGTCGGGTCGCCCGGAGTCTCTGCTGATGGGACGGATGAAGTTGAAGAAGATGATGATCTGCACCGGGTCGAGGCTCCTCTTGTAGGGAGCTTCTATCGCGCTCCGAGCCCGGAAGCCGACCCGTTCGTGAGTGAAGGCGATCGAGTCGATGAAGATACGGTCCTCTGTATCATCGAGGCGATGAAGGTCATGAACGAGGTCACCGCGGGGGTCAGCGGTATCGTTCGCGAGATCTTTATCGAAAACGGCGATCCTGGCGAGTTCGGTGAGCTTCTGTTCAAGATTGAGATCTCGTGAAGAAGTTCTCCCGGATACTCATTGCCAATCGTGGGGAAATAGCCCTTCGTATCCTGCGGGCCTGCCGGGAACTCGGGATAGAGTCAGTCATCGTCTATTCAGAGGCCGACAAGGATGCGGGATACATCGCTCTCGCCGATCGTTCGGTCTGTATCGGACCCGGTCCGAGCCAGCAGAGCTACCTCGAGATCTCGAAGATTATCTCCGCGGCCGAGATCATGGATGTGGATGCGATCCATCCGGGCTACGGCTTTCTTGCCGAGAACGTCCAGTTCGCCGAGATCTGCAAGTCCTGCCATATCGAGTTCATCGGACCGGGTGTGGAGGCCATCAGTTTTCTCGGCGACAAGGGGAAGGCGCGGGAGCTCGCCAGGAAGGTCGGGATTCCCTGCGTGCCGGGCTCGACCGGCATTTTGAATAATGAAGATGAAGCCCTCGATATCGCCCGGGAGATCGGCTACCCGGTCATCGTAAAGGCGGTCGCCGGTGGCGGTGGCAGGGGGATGCGGGTGGCCCACAATGACATCAGTCTCCAGAATGGTTACGCGCAGGCCAGGGCCGAGGCCGAGACGGCATTCAACAATCCGGATGTTTAGCTCGAGAAGTACATGGAGAAGCCCCGGCACGTGGAGATCCAGATCCTCGCCGACGTCCATGGAGAGGTGGTCCATCTTGGTGAGCGAGACTGCAGCCTCCAGCGCCGGCATCAGAAATTGATCGAGGAGTCGCCCTCACCAGGTCTGCCCCCGGAGGTTCGCGATCAGATGGGAGATGCGGCGAAGAAGCTGGTCCAGGCCGCCGGCTATACCAACGCCGGCACGGTGGAGTTCATCGTCGATCGGGACTTCAACTTCTACTTCATCGAGGTGAACACCCGGATCCAGGTCGAGCATCCGGTTACCGAGATGGTGCCCGTGATTGATCTGATCAAGGAGCAGATTCG
Source organism: Planctomycetota bacterium (assembly GCA_022451445.1). Taxonomy (GTDB): domain Bacteria; phylum Planctomycetota; class UBA8108; order UBA8108; family UBA8108; genus UBA8108. Next base: position 8,127 of record JAKUSY010000066.1, on the reverse strand, counting down.
TCTCGCCAGCGGCCAGTCGCTGGGGATGACGCCGGATGATATCCAGATGAAGGGGGTCGCGATCGAGTGCCGCATCAATGCGGAGAATCCCGCCGACGGCTTCAGGCCCTGTCCCGGGCGCATCGAGGAGTTTCGAGCTCCCGGCGGTTTCGGTGTGCGGCTCGACAGCCATGTTTACAGTGGCTACACGGTCCCATCGCATTACGATTCGATGGTCGCCAAGCTGATTGTCTACCAGGAAACCCGAGAAGAGGCGATCAACTGCATGAAGCGCTGCCTGGATGAATTCATCATCGAGGGGATCTCAACGACGATTCCCCTGGCCAAGGATATCTTCAAACACCTCAACTTCGTGGCTGGAAAGGTTAACACGGGGTTCATCGAAGAGTATTTCCTCGACTGAGGCCGGTAGGGAGTGTTTGCGGTCAATTTTCTTTTACGTGAACTGTGGCAACGGGATGGGGCCAGGAGTCGTCATACCTGTAGAGCTCCTTAGCGACCTTCAAGAGCTTGAAGGGGGTGCTGTTTGCCATTAAAGTGTTCGAGGATTATACTTTACGGCTTCACCCGATTCCGTCTAAAGAGTCCGCAGGTTATCATCAGGCCTCGACGGAGAGTGTTCCCTACGATCCGCGACATTTTTTCAGCCGTCGCAGCTTCGCTTCGGCGATTTTCGCGCCAGTTATTTTTTCTTCAGGAGCCAGGCATGGAGCAACAGTTTTCCCCTTGTAGGCGTTTAGTGGTCGCTCCCCGAGGACAATTGGAGAGGGGATTCACCCTTGTTGAGGTGCTGATTGTCATCAGTATCATCGCGATACTCGCCTCGATCAGCTTTGCCGGTGTCCGCATCGTCCAGGAGAAGACCAGGGTGGCCCAGTCGCGAACCGAGGTTTCCCAGTTCACCCAGGCCATCGATCGCTACCAGACAGATGAAAAAATCTATCCGGGCATAGAACAGGAGAAGATCACATCGGACGACAACCAGTTTCCGACCCTCTATGACCGGCTGTTGGGGGATCCCAAGCCGCGGGGCCGCGGTGGGCGCAGCTCTCCGTACCTGAAATTGACGAACACGCGTGTCGTCGTCGAAGATGAGGACTGGGATGAAGATAACGACGAACCGGAGGATCGCTGGCTGACCACGAACCGGTCAGAAAGGGAGAATCCCAAGATCAAGAAGTACTACCTCGATCCCTGGCGAAACGTCTACGTCTACCGTTGCAATAGGGGAAGAAAAGGCGCGGGCTGGATGTTGTACCCGCGCAGCTACGATTTCTATTCTTTTGGCTCCAATGGAGAAGATGAAACAGTCCTGGGAGAAGATGGCGAAGACGAAGAGAATGATGATATTACGAACTGATGATGTCACGAACTTCTGAGACAAGCTCGAGTGTTGATTCGGCTTCCGCCCCGGGCGGGAATTCCGGCTTTACGCTGATAGAGATCCTGATCGTCATGTCGATCATTGGAATTCTTGCCGGGCTGGTGCTCATCGCGATGGGATCCATCCAGAAGACGGCCAAGGACAGGGCCACGGAGGCGCTCGTCGAGCGCCTGAATCTGCAGATCGCTGATTACTATCGAAAGAGAGGCGCCCTGCCTGAAGATGGTCATGACACGGAAGTGAAGTTCAGAGGCAAGTCTCTCAAGGGCTCGGCGGCTCTCTATCACCAGCTGACCAGTGATGTTTTCGAGCGCACCTTCATCGCAGGGGAGCGACGGGAAGACAGGCGAGATCCGGTGGCGAAGTTTGAAAACCGCGATCTCCTGGTCGATGACGAGGATGAATCCATCAAATGGATAATCGATGCGCACGGAAGTAAGATTCATTACGACAATTTGACCGGGCGCCTGGATCTTCCGGAGGATGACATGGCTGCCGATCCGGATTCGAAATATGCCCGCTGGCGGTTTACGGTCGGCTTTGATTCCCATTACGAGATCTGGTCCCTCGGCATGCGCGAGGCGGCTGAGGAAGATGAGCTTCGCGTCATCGAGGACTCCACCGAGGAAGAAGCCTATGATGAATTCTGAATCGGTAAAAACAGGTTCCGGGCTCGACACCCGTGGCGGTTTTACGATGATCGAATTGATGGTCGTGGTGGCGATCATCATCATGGCAACGGGGAGCATGGGACCGACGATCGCCGACTTCATGAAGAACCGCCAGCTCGAGGGCGTGAGAGGCCAGTTCGGAACTATTTTCAATATGGCCCGGCTGCAGGCGGTCAACCAGCGCCGTGACATCAGTGTTGTTTTCTTTCGCGAAGGCCCCCGGGTTTTCGACGAGCTGCGCAGCGTGTTCATCGACAATGACGTCTGGCGTCCGGATGCTTCTCCCCTTGGGGAGAAGGATCCGGCGATGTGGTATGCCCTCGGTTTCGCCAGGGGGACCACGAGCTACAATCCAAAACACGATGAGCCGGATTTCGTGCTTGGTGAAGGCCTGAGTGTTCCTCCTTTCGAAAAATGGAAGGAGAAGAATAAGAGCGCGACTTCAGGAACGAAAAGATCAAGGAGCGCCAGGCGCAGCTCTCGTTCAAGACGGACAAGCAGTGGGCGCGCCAGGCCCGCCACCACCAAGTACAGGGTCAACGGTCTTTTCAAGGTCACGTTCAATCGCAACGGCACCCTTGTCTTCAGCAATGGCTGCAGCGATGTTCCCACCTCGATATACAACAACGAAGAAAACGGGAGGCCGAAGACGGCGGACCTGGTGATCCTTCAGCTGGATGCGACCCCCGCCTGTTTCATCGATATGCGGCCTACCGGCCAGGTTCGCAGCAAGACGGTGTCACTCGCAAAGAGCCCGTTGCAGCGTGGAGATGTAAGCGCGGTTGGTACGGCCGATAGTGGTTCGCGACGCCTGGGCAGGAAAAAATCCGGAAGGTGAAGTTCATGAGTCTCAACATTCCATCGAGAATGAAGCCTGGTTGCCGGGAGGAGTCCCTCCGCAGCGATCGCGGTGCTGGATTCACGCTGATTGAAATTCTCATCGCCACCTCGATATTGACTCTCGGGCTCGTCGGGATCCTGGCGCTCTTCCCCGTGGCGATCAAGGCCGGGAGCTCGGTGGTGGAGTCCTCCAACGCGGTGGTGATCGCGCAGTCGGTTGTCGATTCGATTCGCAGCGGGATTCGAAACAGCAAGGGGCTCTCGAAGTATCAGCATTCGTACTTCCTCCTGCGTCACGATGGGGTCGAGGATAAGGTCCCATCGGACCCCAAGCTGGTGAGCCCCAAGGGTGACTACTACATTCTCCTGCCGCGTTTCAAGGCGGGGAGGAAGTTTCGAGGCCGCTCCGGACGAGCCGATTCCCTCAGCCGCGGGAAGCTCTTTATCTACCCCGAATCGGACACCAGGACGCCCAGCGGCGGCGGCAACGCGCTGGCTGCCGATGATGATGGAGATGATTTCCAGAAGGAAAACGAGAGCGGGGACAGGCAGGACACCTACCGCGTTTTGAAGGTCTACAGGCTCGGGCAGAAGCTCATCCCCGGGGGTGATCCCGACGATATTGGTGGATTTGACGCTGCCTTCCTCAGCGACAAGCGTGTTCTCAGCGATATGACCATCGAGACCCTGCGGCAGTATTCCTACGCTATCAAGGTTCGAAGCAGCTATTACGATGCTGATTATTCCGAGAGCGTTGGTTCCTACATGCCGGCCAACAAGCTCTATCATTTTACGGTGCTGATCTTCCGGGGGTTCCCTGAGCGGGAATTGAGAAGTGATGAAACGATCGAGCCGGTCATGAAGGTATATTTCGAGGCCGCCATATGATTTGCGAAGTGACACCCGGGAAGAAGATTACCCCGCAGGCGCCCGCGTCCGGAGGGGGGAAGGGAGCCGAGGCGGGCTTTACCCTCATCGAGCTGATGGTGGCTCTCGCTCTCTCGGCGATCCTCTCCATCATGATCATGATGGTTTCAACCAGCGCCCAGGAGACCTATACCTCGACCCTGCAGAAGGTAGAGGTATACAATCGGTTTCGCCTCGCCCTCAGCACCCTTGCGGCTGATTTTTCAGCCTGGATCCCCACCCAGGAGCTGGAGTTCTACTCTGATGGAAAGGGCGGCGCCGGCAGGCGGAATTTCCATTTTGAGATGGGTGAAGAAGTTCCCGACACCAGGGATGAGCATGGGTTCGGTGTCGTGGACGGCGGCATCATCGATGAGTATGACGAGTTCGCCCATATCATTCAGCTGCACTATCAGAGCAAGGAGAAGCAGCAGATGCTGGATGGGGACACGTCCACGAAAACCCACGACGCCTACCAGGTCTATTTCCGGGCGATGACCTATATCGAGGGTCAGAACCGCGAGGCCAATATCGAGTACATGCTCGCCGATCCCTCCAAGCCCTTTAAGAATGGGATCCCCCAGCCTCCTGACAAGGTCGATATGGACAAGGTGCGGGACCTGGTCCTCTACAAGATCGTGCGTTTCTTTCGCATCGACAGCAAGCTGATCACCAATATCAACAGCTATCCGGTCGAGAGGCGGATTGTCGAGGTTGCGACCAACGTTACGGACTTCCGAGTTGAATACATGAGCGACAATCCGTTCAACCGCAGTCGTCGAAAGGGCTCCTCGAAATTCCGTACACCGGAAGAAGACTACGATGATCCCATTGAGCGGTATACGCGTCCGCGGCGTCAGAGGGGGAAGAACGGCTTCGTCTACACCAAGACGTTTGGCTACGGGAGCGTCAAGCTCGGTAAGAAATTCCCCCTGGCCATCGCCCAGACCGCTGTGTGGGGCGATGCCAACCTGAGAAACGCCGGCAAGCGGCCGCAGCCGGTGAGGGTAGGATTCACCGGTAATCCCGACATCAGTTTTGCCGAGATCGTGCCCGGTGACCGAGTCTATATTTTCACCGAGGCCGAGCGTGGGGGCAGGAAGGCCGGAGGAAACGTGGCCGGGCGCTTGGCGGCGTTTCCCTCTGGCGACTATACGGTAAAAACAAATATCAACGGCATGCTGGAGTTCGTCGAGGATATCGACAGCTCGCTATGGGGGGGCAAGGACCAGCCCGGGGTCCGCTACAAGGCGGCCTTCATGCCCGCCTCTCTCAGGTTGACCCTGCGGATGGTCGATGATAACGGCCTGAACCCCAAGACCATGCAGCAGGTCGTCTGGCTTCGCAGGAAGTCGCGCTGAGACGCGGGCGGCTCAGACCTTTTCCGGATTCATCGACATGAGGAACTCGGCATTGGCCTTGTTGCTCTTGAGCTTGGTCGTGAGCAACTCCATGGCTTCCGCCGGGTTCATGTCGCTGAGCACCTTTCGAAGGACCCAGATCCTGCGTTGTTCCTCCGGGTCGAGGAGGAGCTCTTCCTTGCGCGTCCCTGAGCGAGTGATGTCGATCGCCGGCCAGACCCTCTTGTCGGCCAGGCGGCGGTCGAGGTGCAATTCCATATTGCCGGTGCCCTTGAACTCCTCGAAGATGACCTCGTCCATACGGCTTCCCGTTTCGATCAGGGCAGTGGCGATGATAGTCAGGCTGCCGCCTTCTTCGATGTTTCTCGCGGCTCCGAAGAAACGCTTGGGCTTCTGCAGGGCGCTGGCGTCCACTCCACCGGAGAGGATTCTCCCGGAGTGGGGGACCTCGGTATTGTAGGCGCGTCCGAGCCGGGTGATCGAATCGAGCAGGATGACGACGTCCCGTCCGTACTCGACCATCCGCTTCGTTTTTTCTATCACCATCTCGGCAACCTGTACGTGACGGGAGGCGGGTTCGTCAAAGGTAGAGCTGATGACCTCTCCCTTGATCGATCTCTCCATGTCGGTCACCTCCTCAGGCCGTTCATCTATCAGCAGCACGATGAGATCGACCTCTGGGTTGTTCTTGGTGATGCTGTTGGCCATCTTCTGCAGCAGGATGGTCTTGCCGGTTCGCGGCGGCGCCACAATAAGCCCCCGCTGCCCCTTGCCGATTGGTGTGACGAGGTCCACGATCCTCATGTCGAGCCCTTCGGGCTCCAGCTCCATCACCAGGCGCTCCTCGGGATAGAGCGGAGTCAGGTCGTCGAAGTTCGCCTTGCTGATGAGGTTCTCGGGCTCCTCATAGTTGATCGCCTCGACCCTCAACAGCGCGAAATATCGTTCGTTCTCTTTTGGCGGCCGGATCTGTCCGGAGATGACGGTTCCGGTGCGCATGCCGAAGCGCCTGATCTGCGATGGTGACACATAGATGTCATCGGGACAGGGAGAGTAGCTGTAGCGGGGGGAGCGGAGGAAACCGAAACCATCCTGCAGGGTCTCGAGGACTCCTTCACCAAACATGAGGCCGCTCTTGTCGGTGCGTTCCTTGAGGATCTTGAAGATGAGGTCCTGCTTCTTGAGCCCGGCATACTCCTGCACGCTTTCGTCCTTGGCCAGCTCATGCAATTGGGGGATGGACATCTTCTGGAGCTGCCCGATATGAAGGTCTTCGCCGTTGGTGTCGTTCTTCTTTTCAGCCAGGGCCTCGGCTTCTTTTTCGAGCTCTTCATCGCTGGGAAGGCCATAGGCCGCTTCTTCGCTCTTGCCCCTGCTCTTGCCCTTGGAGACCTTGCTTGATTTGCCGGTTTTTTTCTTTGTTGATTTTGCCTTAGCCACGATCACTCACTCTTTCTCTGTAAAATCTACAGCCAGCAGGCTCTCGTAGAGAGACTCAATCTGCCGCCGCGTTTCATCCAGGCTGCCTGAATTATTGATAACCGAACCCGCCAAACTTATTTTTTCCTTCTCCGGGGCCTGGGAAGATTCCCTTCGTTCTCGTTCACCGGGATCCCACCCTCTTGTTTTTACCCTTGTTTCACGGATCGCTTCATCTGAATTGACGAAGATGATCTCGTCACAGAAATCACGAAGGGGAGAGGAGGCCAGCAGCGGTACGTCCAGCACCAGCAGCTTCCCGTCACTCTCCTTGAACGCGTCGATTTTCTTTTCGATTCGTCTTCTTACCTCGGGGTGAAGCAGTTTTTCCAGGCGAACAAGCTCCTGGGCATCGGAGAAGACCTTCTCCTGGATTTTCTTCCGATCTACCTTTCCGTCCGCGCCAATGATCTCATCTCCCCACCATTGGCGCAGCGTCGACTTCGTCTCTTCCTGCTCAATCAGCTCGTGGGCGATCGCATCAGCGTCCAGGGTCTCTGCCCCCAGCGCGGCGAACATTTCCGTCACAGTGCTTTTGCCGGATCCTATGCCGCCGAGAATGCCTAGTATCATTTGGTACTCTGCAATCCGTCCGTCCGCCTTTCTTCAGCACAGTGCATCCGGGGCGGTCTGGACATCCAGCCAGCCCAGCTTCGGATCCTCCAATTGAGGGGGCCGTGGCCGGGCGGCTTCATCTAATTGTGTAGGTATGGAAATAAAACTTGGGAAGTGTTCCAGGCCGACAGTTGATCGCCCCCTGGGCTTCGATCCCGTCATGATTCGCGACGGGAGCCCGGCATGTTCTTCCCCAGCCGGGAGAGGCCGGCGAGAACAAATAATCAATCAGCAGCTTGGTATTCTCTTCAACTTCTTCTTTTTTTACGGCCAGGGCGTTTTTTAACCGCCAGAGGCCGCTCGATCCGCCAGGATACGCCGGACAGACCGCTCCGGCACCCGAATATTACCTTACCATGGGAAACCCCGGCAAGATTACCGCTCCTTGTCCCCGTTCTCGGTAAGTTACCTTCAAGAGCCTGTAGAATGCTTCTAAAAGGCTCTATTCGCCGAAATAACCGGTTTCTGGGGTCAGCGGAGAAGGGTGCCGCTGCATATTTTTCTCTCTCGGGGTATCCTTACCTGTCGTACATCCTCGTGTCAAGGAGTATAGACCTTTTTTCTCGGGACATTGTCACTGGCGCCGTTTACGAAACCTTTTGAGCCATCGACGGTTCCGTTCTTGACAGGTATGCATGTACCCATAAAATCGTAAGCTAGGTCTCTAAGCTGTTTAGACCGGTTTCATTCGAATTTAACTAGGCAAGTTGAGCGAACGACCTGCTCGCCCCTTCCATGGGGTCGGTTTCGGTTTGTTTGCATGCAGGAGGAACCCTCATGGCCCAAAGGGAAGGCTCTGTTTATTTGATGCTGTTCGTGGTTGCGATGATGCTGTTAGTGCTAGTCACGGTCGGTTTTGTAATGAAGAGCC
>JAKUSY010000659.1 GCA_022451445.1 Planctomycetota bacterium | reverse complement strand
TGCTCATCGAGCGCTGCTACAAATGCCACTCCGCCGAATCAAAAAAGCTGAAGGGAAAGTTCCTTCTCGACAGCCGGGAAGGCCTGCTCAAGGGCGGCGAAACCGGCCCGGCCATCGTCGCGGGAAAACCCGAAAAGAGCCTGCTGATCTCCGCGCTGCGGTATGAAGACCTCGAGATGCCGCCGAAGAACAAGCTCTCCGATGCAGTCATCAACGACTTCATCCTGTGGATAAAGAAGGGCGCGGCTGATCCCCGCGATGGAAAGGCCAGCAAAGAAAAAGGGGGCATCGACGTGGAAAAGGCTCGCCGGCAGTGGCCTTATTCCCCCCTGGCCGAGGCCCCCCCGCCCTCGATCGAGGGCGGCGAGAAGCTTGCCGCGATCGACCGTTACATCATCGACAAGCTTAAAACCGGGAAGCTCGAGCCGGCTAAGCCGGCGGATCCCCGTTCACTCATCCGAAGACTTCACTTCGATCTCATCGGACTCCCCCCGAAGCCTGAGGTGATTGAAAAGTTCGCGGCTGACCCATCCCGAAAAAGCTACGAGGCGCTGGTTAACGAGCTGCTTGACTCGCCGCATTTCGGCGAGCGCTGGGGACGACACTGGCTCGACGTTGCCCGGTATTCGGACTCGACCGGCGGAGGCCGTACCCGTCCCATCGAAAACGCCTGGCGCTACCGCGACTACGTCATCCGGGGACTCAACAACGACAAGCCGTTTGATCGCTTTATCCGCGAGCAGATCGCCGGGGACCTCCTGCCCCACCAGAGCGATAAAGAACGAGGCGAGAACCTCATCGCCAGCGGCTTCCTCATGCTGGGCCCGCACAATTACGAGAACCAGGACAAGGACCTGCTGAAGCTCGATGTCGTCGACGAACAGATCGACACCATCGGCCGCGCCTTTCTTGGAATGACTCTCGGCTGCGCCAGGTGCCATGATCACAAATTTGATCCGATCCCGACAAAAGACTACTACGCCCTGGCTGGAATTTTCATGTCGACCAAGCTTCTCATACTCGGCATAGTCGCCAGCTTCATCGAGCGCCCGCTGCCGGTCGCCGGTCCCCTGCAGGAAAAAGAGAAGGAGGCCGCGGCGAAGCTCAAGGCTCTTGAAAAAGAGCTCGCCGGACTCAAGTCAGAAGAGAAAAAACTTCGCGGCAAAAAACCCGCCGGAGCCATCGCTGTAAAAAGCCTGCCCGGAATCGTCATCGATGACCCGGCCGCCGACAAGGCCGGCGACTGGACAGCCTCGACCTCGAACAAACCCTTTCTCGGCAAGGGCTACATCCACGACGGCAATACCTCCAAGGGCGTCAAGTTCGTCACCTTCAACGTGAAGCTGCCGAAGACGGGGAGCTATTCCGTCAACCTGGCCTACACTCCCGGGACGAACCGGAGCCCGGCGGTACCCGTCGACATCCACCACGCCGACGGGGTGGAATCACTCAAGGTCAACCAGATGAAGAAACCGCCGATCGATGGGCTCTTCATCCCCCTGGGGAATTTCCGCTTCGAGAAGGAGAAGCCTGCCATCGTGGTCATCTCCAATAAGGACACCCAGGGGCACGTCATCGTCGACGGCTTGCAGTTCATCGAGAACGGCGCGCCAAAGGCAAAGAAGGCCCCGGAGAAAAAACCCGCTCCTGCAAAAGGAAACAAAGGGCAGAAACAGAAAAACGCCGCGCGGCTGAAGAAGATCGCGGACGACATCAAGAAGCTCAATAAGAGAATCGAGACGGTCAAGGAAAACCTGCCGAAGCTCGACAAGGCCCTCTCGGTGGAGGAGCACCCGAAGCCGGCGGACTCCCCGATCCATATCCGCGGCGAGGTGAGGAACCTCGGCCCGCGGGTGCCGCGCGGATTCCTGAGCATCCTTCCCTCGAAAAAGCCCACCGTGATTTCAGACAAGGAAAGCGGCCGGCTGCAGCTGGCCGAATGGATAGCCTCCGGAGAAAATTCGCTCACCTCCCGTGTCGCGGTGAACCGGATCTGGCACAATCTCTTCGGAGCCGGCCTGGTACGAACCGTCGATACCTTCGGGAAAATGGGCGAGCAGCCCTCCCCCCCGGAGCT
>JAKUSY010000658.1 GCA_022451445.1 Planctomycetota bacterium | reverse complement strand
CTCCCATAAACAAGGTCTCGAGTAATGCGGACGGACTTCAAAGCAACTTTATGTTGACACTAAAGCCTCCATCGAAAAGCATGGTGCAGTAATTAACTTCGCGGCCCAGGGTGAGAACGCCGGTCCATGGATGACGGTAATTTTCACCGCGGGGAGCTTTAAACCAGAGAAAGGTTGTCCATGAAACGTTCCCCTGTCTTTGCCCTCTCGATTCTCCTGACCGCTGCCGGCTTTGGATTCACACCCCGGGCCCTGCAGGGCGGCGAGAGCTCCCGAGAGACCATCCAATGGCATCTCGACTACTTCATTGACACCACCGTCTTCGATGAAGCCGATTACCAGATGATTGGCGGCCCCTGGAGCAGAATCCTCGACCCCGCCAGGGCGAGAATCAACGGCCGCCTGAACAGGGTCCTCCAGACAACGACCGAGGACGGGCCGGGATCGGTCTCCTACGCTCTCCCCAAAACACTGCTTCCCGGCGAATACCCCCTGGAGATTGTCTTCGATATCGGCAGCGTACCTGTAGAGGAACCGGAGCCCGAGCCGGAGCCCGGCGGTGGCGACAATGGCGGCGGTATCCCCGGCGGCGGCAAACTCCACGCCTTCCGCGCGGCGGGCCTGGTTCTGCCCGAAAGTCAGATCATCCTCCAGAATGGAGACGACGTCATTGCCTGGGCCGAGATCACCCCCGAGGGCACCGCGGTTCACCTTGGCGGCGAACTCGACGAATTCGGCTCTGCTGTCAACCCCGCCAGCTCGGCTCGCGGTGACGGGATAGAGCTCGACAACCTCGAGGAAGGAGTCTTTACCCGGCTCATCCTCAGGATATCCGGCGGCAGCGTGACCCTTGCCTATCACTCCGGCCAACCCAGGGAATTCTTCGGGCCGGCCTATGAAACCACCAATTTTGACGGGCTCGGCGACAACTACATCGTTCTCGCCACCCTCGAGCAATCCCCCGATACCGGAATCGACTCGATTCGGTTCGCCACCAACGGAGGCCAAAGCGGGATTGTCGCCATCAACACCATCGCGGTCTTTGGCCGTGAGCTGCCTGAGGGAGTCGGCCCCTTCATCCGGGGTGACGTCAACAGTGATTCCCGCATGGACATCGCAGATGCGGTCTTTGTCTTCAGCTTCCTCTTCAATGGAGGTGAAGGCCCTGCCTGCCTCTCCGCCATGAACAGCAACTCCGAGGCGGGCGTCCCCAACCTGACCGCCGGCATTTACCTCCTGAACTATCTTTTCATGGGGGGAGAGCCGCCGCCCGCTCCCTTCCCGGGGTGTGGAACCTCTTCCCGCCAGGCAGACCTCGACCTCGGGTGTGAATCGCACAGCGCCTGCGACTGATGCCGTGAAACCTGCAGATCTAAACGGCCACCTTCCTTTCCGGCGCCCGTTTCTTTTTTAGCGACACAGTTCAAGGCCCACTACAGATCATGAAAAAATACGCCGGCATCCTCTGCATGGTGACCCTCCTTCTCTTTCCCGGCAGGAGCCGGGGCGAGTCCCCTTTCACCCTTGTCGTGCTACCCGACACGCAGTGCTATTGCGACACTCGCCACGCCCAGTCCGCCAAGAAATGGGGAGGCGACCTGCGCAGATATTTTTTCAGCCAGACCCGCTGGATTCGCGACAACGCCCGCAAGCTCAACATAGCCTTTGTCCTTCACGAGGGCGACATCACCCAGACCGATTACGACGACGAGTGGAAAATAGCCGCCAAGGCGATGGCTCTCCTCGATGGAAAGGTCCCCTACTGCCTCTGCCTCGGCAACCATGACATAGGCTATCGCAAGACCGGCAATTCAGCTGACAGCTACTCGACCGCGAACGACAGAAAAACACGGTTCAACAAGTTCTTCCCCCGATCCAAATACAAGAACCTTAAACATTTCGGCGGAACCCCGGGCAAGGGTCTCGACAACTCTTACTGGGTTTTTACCGCCGCGAAAATGGACTTTCTCATCCTGGCGCTCGAATTCAAACCGCGCGACGAGATCCTTGCCTGGGCTGGAGCCGTAGCCCGCAAGCATCAGGACCACCGAATCATCGTTCTCACCCACAGCTACCTTG
>JAKUSY010000657.1 GCA_022451445.1 Planctomycetota bacterium | reverse complement strand
TTGCGCATATTCGCAGCGCAGAAGATACGAAGCGTACCGATACTCTCGCCCCTATTGTCGCCGCGCGACATCAGGTAGATGAGCGCGAAGAGCACAAGGCCTGAAACAAGGAATACTCTGCTACTTTTCATGTTGTCTACCCGGAAAGAAACAAGGCTGCCTGGCGATAAAACGTGAAGATCTTCCCAGTGAGCCAATATAGGACAATAAGACCATTCAATACAATACGAGACCACCCGTTAAGGTGGCGCGCAGGAATCCAAACCGCTAATATGACCGTCGAGGTAGAGGAGATTTCTCCCGCGGCTACACGCCCACGACCTGAGAACACGCAAACGGATGGAGCCCCCATGAAAACGCTGAGACTCCCGCTACCGGCGATCACCGCGGTGGCCTGCATCCTCTGCGCAAACGTCCTGGTGGCCTGCCCCTACTCGATTCGTGATTCGGCTTTCATAGGAAGGGGCTCCAGGGTTCCGTTCCGGCTGGTGTTCCTGTCGAGCTCCGGCACTCCCGGAAACGATAAGCTCGGCGAAGCCGTCAAGACCGCCTCCGCCGCCTGGCTGCGCGATTCGAATGTCGTCGCCCGGGTCGTAGAGCTCGATGGTCCTGAAAAGGACGAGGTGCCCAACGAGCTCCAGGCCCGCTACAGCGACAACTCCCTGCTGCCCACCGCCATCCTGATCTCTCCGGCGGGAGAAACCCTCGAGCTGGGGCAGCTGGATATTTCAGACAAACCTCTCGATGCCATCATGGCCGTGATGGAGCCTGTGGTGGAGTCGTCCCTGCGCCGCGGACTGCAGGAGAGGCTCGTCAGGCATTGGTGCGTTATCGTCTTCGTCCCGGGAACCGATGAGAAACGCAACGCCGCCGCCCTCGCCGGCATCGAGACCGCGGCAAAGGCCATCGTCGGGAAAAAAACCGAACTCAACAAATCGATCACGACGGCGCCCCACATCCTGGTCCTCGACCCCGCGAAACCCGGAGAGCGAATCGTCCTCTGGAGTCTCGGCCTCACCCCCGCCGAAGGAGAAAAGGAACGGCCCGTGCGGACCCTCGCTCTCGCCGGACGTGGAGAGACCCGCGGACCGACCCTCGAAGGCGAGAATGTCAGCTCAGAAAAGATGAGCGAGCTCCTCGAGATGCTCGGCAGGAGCTGTTCCTGCACGACCTCGCCGTTATGGCTCATCGGCAAGGCCATCCCGCTCACCTGGAGCGACGAGATCCGCTCGATGGCGACCCTCCAATTGGGTTTCGACCCACTTGATCCGGAGGTCCTGCGCAGCATCAAGGGAGAGAAGAAAAAACCGCGGGAGCTCGGCGGCTTCGAAGAGTTTGAGCTGGGCTACAGCGAGATCGCCATCGAACCCTTACCCGTTACGAAGGACGCTCCCGCCGGGGAAGGCAGCGATGGCCCCGAGGCTGACGCCATCACAGCGGCGGGAAAAACCGGGGAGGCCCGCGAGGAGAGCCGGCCGGCCGGCTCTACGGAAGGCTCGCCCGCCACGGTCCTGCTGATCGCGCTCGGGGCCATGTTGACGGTGGTGCTGGCGACGGGCTTTGCCATCCTGCGCAAAGGCCGCGGGAGCTGAAAAATGAGCGCTGTCCTTGCGATAGACAATCTCAGCAAATCATTCCCGGCAGCGAAAGATGTTCACGCCGTTGTCGATGTCTCCCTGGAGGTCGCAGGTGGAGAATTCGTCGCCCTCTGCGGCCCCAGCGGCTGCGGCAAGTCGACGCTCCTCATGGCCGCCGGAGGCTTGCTCAAGCCCACCAGCGGCTCTGTCCATGTAGATGGAACGGACCTCTACTCGCTGAACCAGGACGGCAGGGCCCGCTTTCGAGCGGAAAACATCGGGTTCGTGTTCCAGCAATTCCATCTCATCCCCTACCTGGATGTCCGGGATAACATTCTCGCCGCGGCGCTGGCCACCGCCGGCGCCGCCACCAGGCGAGCGGATGAGCTGCTGGAGATCTTCGGCCTCGAGCATCGGGCGCATCACGTTCCGGCGGCCCTCAGCACCGGGGAAAAACAACGAACCGCGATGGCGCGGGCCCTGTTCAATAATCCGAAGCTCATC
>JAKUSY010000656.1 GCA_022451445.1 Planctomycetota bacterium | reverse complement strand
GACCTGTGCGAAGAAGATGTTGGCCTTCGCTTCGAAAACGCGGAAGAACAGGGGCGGGATCCGATCACGAACCGAAAGCCGATGCCCGGGAAAAACCGGAAGACCGGCGCTTTTGCCGGCGACCTGTCCCGGGGCCTCTCCCTCGATGACTTTGTCGTCGGACCCGGCTCGCGAGTCGCCTATGCCGCCGCCGCCGCCGTAGTGGAGCATCCGGGAAAAACCTACAGCCCGCTCTGCATCCACGGCCCCTCGGGCGTCGGGAAAACCCACATCCTGCAAGGCATTGCCCTGCGCCTGTCGGAAACTTCCAATCTCGACGTCTGTTGTGATTCCTCCGAGGCCTTTACCAACCGATTCATCGAGGCCGCGGGAAAACGAAACCTGGACTCCTTTCATTCCCGCTACCGGGCTTGCGAGGTGCTCATCCTCGACGACATTCATTTTCTTGCCGGCAAGAAAAAAACTCTCGATGAGTTCTTTTCCATATTCGAACACCATCTCAACCAGGGCTCCCAGGTCGTTCTCTCGAGCGCTATCGATCCGGGAGAGCTGGCGGGACTTCCCGGCCGCCTGCTGGCCCGGTTCCGCTCCGGCCTGATAACCCCTGTAGAGGTGGCTAATTTCGAAACCCGGGCAGAGGTCGTCTCAAGAATGGCTGAGAGAAAAGGGTTCCGGCTGCCCTCCGTTACAGCGGAATACCTCGCCCAGCACGTCACGGAAAATTTTCGCGAGCTCGAAGGCTCCCTCAACTGCCTGATCAATATGTCGGAACTTCACCAGTCACCCCTGACCCTGGAGATGGCCAAGGCTGCGCTGGATGAATTCCTCGACCTGGGAACCCCGACCCAGTCCGGCGGCGTTGGAGCCCGAAGCATCATAGATATAGTTCTCGACCACTACGCGATAGCGGAGAAAGATCTGCTGTCGGCGAAAAAAGTACGAACCATCGTTCGCGCCCGGCAGGTGGGGATGTACCTGGCGCGGCTGTTGACCCCCCTTTCGCTGACCCAGATAGGAGCCCTCTTCGGTGGCCGGGACCACACCACCGTCCTCTACGCCCTCAGGCAAATAGAGAGCGGGCTCGATAAGGAGAGCGCTTTGCGAACGGATATCGAAACGCTTCGCTCTCGCCTCTCAGTCGCCCACCTTCACTAGGCCCGACAGGGCATACTCTCTCCAGTTCTTGTGCAATACCCCATTTCAGCTGGGGTAAATCGCGCATCAAACCGTCACATAAATGTGGAAACATTCGCTGCAGTGGTCTGAATTCCACAATTTATCGTCTTCTCCGAATCAAATCCACCAAAGTTAAAACATCTTATGAAATGAAAATTCACATCATTCATCTGTGGAATAAAGCTCTTGCCCGGAGCGATTTAGAACTTTCCAGGAAACGTATTCCACAGGTTCAGACCAGCTGATGAATTCTTATTCTGATGATGTAGATGAATAGATGATCTTGGAAGAAAGCGGGGCCTTTCATTTTGCGTACAGATCCCGAAAATCACCTGGGGACATCACCTCATAAAACAGGTGGAATAATACATAAACACCTATTTTAAAAATGTTTATGGCATATTTCCGGGGGCGTAAAAAAGAGGGCACACAAATTTGTCATAACCACTTATTAAACAACATCTTACAGAATCAAAGAAAGTTTTTCGGAACAAAGAAAATTAAGTCCTAAGCTATTAATATATAAGTACTTATGTATGAATTATTTCTTTGCCTTTAAGGAGTCCCGAACTATAATGTTCTTTCATATATTCAATGCTGACAAAGGTGGTTTATTCGCTTCTCAGGCGACTTCTACCGGCCCGGGTTTGCGTTTTTCAATTGAAGTGAACTCTTACCTCGTGCAGGGCGTGTTTTTTCTCTCAGAGCCGAAATGCGCAGGATTGCAGGTGGTGTCCGGCAGAGGTTCAAGGATCTGCGGCTCTTTTCCATGAGAGGGTCCGGGCAAAGGGATACACGATGAAAATAAGCTGTGAGAAGAACGAACTGTTCGAGTGCCTGCAAAGCACCGCGGCGATTACGGGAGGGGGACCGACGACCAAACCCATCCTGCGTAATTGTCTGCTTGTCGCA
>JAKUSY010000655.1 GCA_022451445.1 Planctomycetota bacterium | reverse complement strand
CGCGCGACCACGGCCCCCGGTGCAGGCCTCCCATCGCCGAGGTAGACGAAGCCCTTGATCGCGCGCGTCTCCCCCAGGCGCAGGACCCCGAGATCGAAGAGCCTGCGCTCCTCCGGAAGCGCGAGCCGGCGGCGCAGAAAGCTGCTGGAATCCTTCGGACGGAAGATGAAATCCCTTGGCTGGGGCAGGAGACCGTCCGCCCGCAGGCGGCCATTCAGAACCTCCACCAGGAGCGGCTGTCCATGGCGCGTCACGGCCGGGGTCAGGGGGGTCCAGTCGATCTCCAGGATGCCGCTGAAAGGCTCTCCCCCGGTGTCGAGCACCCTGCCGACAACCCGGGTGATATCCCTGTAGAGCACGATATTGAGGGGAACAACCTCCCCCGGCGGAACCCTGACGAACGCAGGCAGGAAGCCCGGGGCCTCCACCGAGAAGCTCGTCTCCTGGCGGGTCGTAACGGTGACAAAGAGCCTGTTCTCGAGCGCCGGATGCCCCGGCCCCAGGCCCGGCGGCAGGAGAGTATCTTCCTGCAGGACCCTCGCTCCCTCGACCCTGCCTCCCCGGCTGTCGACGACATCGATCTCGATGACCTCCAGGGGAAGAAGCCTCCTCTTGACCCTACCGCGTATCTCGCCGCCGAACTTATTGGGCACATCGAAGAGGTAGCTCTCCTCCTCTCCGGCGAAGCCTTTCCAGCGCAGGACATAGCGCCCCATCCGCAGATTGTCGATCACGAGGAGATGCCCGGAGAGCCGGAACCGCGAGGACACCTCGCTGCCGGACTCACCCTCGAGGCCCGGGTTCAGGGGCGGCCAGACCGCCGGGTAGCCCGGCGTATAAAATTCGAGTACCGCCTTCGGCGGGCGGCGGAGGCGAAGCTCTCCGAACTCGAATTTCGGCGGCCCCTCGCCCCTGGACAACAGCACCTGCTCCCCCCTGTCGCCTGTCGTGGAGATGCTCACCTCGACCGCCTCGACACCGCTGAGCTTCCTGATGCTCCCGAACACTCCCTCCCGGGAGAGCGGATACGGAGGCATTGCCAACGCCTCCTCCCGACCGGAGATGAAATACCGCTCCACCACCGTGACACCGCGTGTTTCAAACGGCCCCAGCCCGGCGACCAGGCCCGAAACCGTGACCAGCTCTTCGCCGCTGAGCTGCAGGGGCATCACGATGGGCTCATCCAGGTTCTCCTCGAAGATCGTGACGCGCCGCGCCAGGGAGCCCAGCAGCGGCCCATCGACCGACAGCAGGTACTCCCCGGATTCGAGCCCGCCGACCAGGACTTTCCCGTCGGCCCCGGGCTCGTAACGCTGAGCCTCCAGCCCATCGAAACCAGCCGGGATTCCCGCGACCCTGCTGACGGAGAGATGGGCCCCGGCGAGGGCCTCGGGCCCCGCTCCCCCGAGGCGCACCTCCCGCGTCCACCCCCCGGCCAACTGCAGGTCGCCGATGTCCACATCCCGGCTCAACGCCAACGGCGAGGCCGCAGGCAACAGAAACGAGGACGGCAGGTAGCCGCTGCGGACAATGCCCACGATGCTCCCCGGCGCCGGCAGCACCCCGCAAAAGGAAACCTCCCCATCAGCTCCCAGGCGCATCAGGGTCATATCCAGCGTGGTTCTCAAGCCATCCGCCGCCACCGCAGCGGGCGCCTCGTCACCGCCGGAAACCAGTCGAAAACCCAGGGTGCTGGCGGGATGAGCCTCCAGGATGACAACGGGATCCTGTGAGGGCAGGGCCAGGTCCACCGAACGATTCCAATAGCGCGGCGATCGCGTCGTCAGGCGCCCCGCGCGGCGGTTGTCGAGGCTGACCGGGCGGGCCGGGTGGGCGAAAGGATGAACTCCCAGCTCGAACCAGCCGGCCTCATCGGTGCGGGTTCTCAAGGCCGGCATACCCTCGAGCTCGATCTCGATTTCGCAATGGGCAACAGGCCTCTGCCCGAGATCGACCAGCTGGTGGCGTACGATGGTACCCGGCAGGGCCTCCAGGCTGAGTTCGCCGGAGGCCGGAAGCAGAACCCGCTGGACACCTATCGTTTCAGGGAAGCCCGGCTGGCTGCGCCCGTACAGGAAAAAGAGCGGGT
>JAKUSY010000654.1 GCA_022451445.1 Planctomycetota bacterium | reverse complement strand
ACCAAGGTAAGCATCGATACGAGCACCGGCAAGGTTGCATCGAGCATCGTGGTGCCGCGCTTCCCCGGTGACCCGGTGACCGGCGTGCCGATCAAGACCGATACCGGCCTGCAGTACTACGACATCAAGGTAGGCAAGGGCGCCTCGCCGAAGCCCACCTCGGCCTGCACGGTGCACTACAGCGGCTATCTTACCGATGGCACCATGTTCGACAGCTCCGTCAAGCGCGGCCAGCCGGCTACCTTCCCCCTGAACCGGGTCATCTCCGGCTGGACCGAGGGAGTCGGCTCCATGAAGCCCGGCGGCAAACGCAAGCTCATCATCCCCTATACCGCGGCCTATGGCGAAAGAGGCAGGCCTCCCACCATTCCGCCCAAGGCGACGCTGATCTTCGACGTCGAGCTCATCAGCTTCAAGGACGAGTAGGGCTTTACGGGGCCGCTACTCGATCTGGGTCGCAGCCTCCATCAGCTTCTCCTCGGTGGCCTCCTCGCGGGTGAATTCCCCGGTGAGACGGCCCTCGCAGAAGACGATGATGCGGTCGCAGACGGTGAGCAGCTCGGGAAGCTCGCTCGAGGTCAGCAGGATACCCAGGCCATCACGGCAGAGGCTGTCCATCAGGCGGTAGAGCTCCGCCTTCGCCCCCACGTCGACGCCCCGGGTGGGATCGTCAAGCAGCAGGACCTTCGGATCGGTTCGCAGCCAGCGGGCGATGATGGTCTTCTGCTGGTTGCCCCCGCTGAGGCTGGTGACCTGGGCCTCCGGACCGGAGGTCTTGATCGCCAGCTGGCCGATCGACTCCCGGGCCGCAGCGGTCTCCTTGCTCCGGTCAATCTGCCGAAGCGGCATCGAGACGAGCTCGTCGAGGGTGCATATGGTGATGTTGTTGCCGACGCTCATCTGCGAGAAGAGCCCGAGGCGCTTGCGATCCTCGGTAACGAGGGCGACGCCGGCGCTCTTGGCCTCGGCAGGGTGCCGGAAGCGGACCTTCTCTCCGTCGAGGGTCACCTCGCCCTGGTAGGGAACCTCGGAGGCTCCGAAGAGGCATTCCATCAGCTCGGTGCGGCCGGCCCCCATGAGACCGGCGATACCGAGAATCTCGCCACCCTGCAGAGAGAAGCTGATGTCGCGCAGCCGCCACTCCTTGGCATGACCCGGCCACGGAAGCGAGAGCTGGTCAACCCGCAGGATCTCACCTGTCGGCCGGCGCGGCTCCTCGAAGCTGGTCGTCTCGATCTCGCGTCCCACCATCAGGTGGGTGACGCGCCGCGGATCCGTCGCCTCCCGATCGAGGGTCTCGACCAGCTGCCCGTCGCGCAGGACGGTGATCCGATCGGAGATCCTGAAGATCTCTCCCATCTTGTGAGAGATGTAGAGGATCGTCACGTTCTGCTCCCGCAGGCGCTCGATCACGCGGTAGAGCCGGGCCACCTCCGACTCGGTCAGGGCGCTGGTGGGCTCGTCCATGATCAGGATCCCGGTGTCGAGCGAGAGAGCCTTGGCGATCTCGATGAGCTGCTGGTCGCCTACCCGCAGCGCTCCCGCCCTCTCGCGTGGATCGACATTGCATTCGAGACTCTCGAGCAGCTCGCCGGCGGCCTTTTCCATGGCGGCATCATCGAGCAGCCCAGGGCCGCGAACCTTCTCACGCCCGAGGAAGATATTGGCCGCCGCCGACAGCTCCTCGACCAGGTTGAGCTCCTGGTGGATGATGCTGATCCCCGCCTCCTCGGCGGCGCGGGTGCCGGAGAAACGAACATTCTCGCCCCTCAGCTCCAGCTCCCCCTCGTAATCCGTGATAACCCCCGAGAGAATCTTCATCAGGGTGCTCTTGCCGGCGCCGTTCTCACCGACGATCGAGTGGCACTCACCCTCGCGAATATCGAGGCTGACGGCGTCGAGGGCCACCACTCCCGGGTAGCGCTTGGTGACCTCGCGGATGGTGATCAGGGCTGCGGCGCTCATGTGGCCTGCTCCGTATTAGAACGCGATTCCAGCACTCTCCTTGCGACCAGGACACCGCAGGTCACACCGGAAACAATGCAACCAGCGATTAATTTATCGCGGGAGTCATCCGTTGAGGAATCTCCATC
>JAKUSY010000653.1 GCA_022451445.1 Planctomycetota bacterium | reverse complement strand
GAGACAAGGATTTCCACTACCAGTTCCGTGAGGCAGCCCATGTCCCTACGATGATTGTGCGACACCCCTACGGCCACAGGGCCGCTCTGCGGTGGCCCACATACTCCCTGGCCGACATAGTGGCGGCCACGCGATCTTGTTCGACCTCAAGGGCAAGAATATCTTATATTTGCAAACTGCTCGGTGGAATAGCCGTTTATGGAATTATATTCATGATAACCTATTCCACCACAATACTGAGATATAGCAACGGGTTGTAGAAAATTTTGTGTCAGTGGTAAATGGGAATAGGTTGTATCAGGACAATCTGTTGCAAAATCATTTTGATTCATTAAAAAACAGGAATCAGCGATTTCATAAGTTCCCCAAAAATCCCCATGCTGATCTTGGTTGGTAAAAGTAAAGTCACCAATTTCCATCTTATTTTGGGCCACCAGAACTCCAGAGGGCCTCCCGGTGGCCGAATTTTCTCATGCTTGCGCAGGTACACCGATTCTTGACAACCAGACAAGGCGGCGCATGTTGTAGACCAGGTTCATCATTCCGATCTTGGTTCGGGCCCTGGCAATGCCAATCGTGCGAACCAGTTTGCCGCCCATGGCGCTTTCCTGGAAAGCGAAGACATGCTCGACGCGAGCCCGGACCCTGGAGCGGCGTGCATTCACCTGGCTCTGGTGCTTGGATAAGGGCTTGCCCCGTTTGCCGCGCCGATGCACCTGGCTGATAAAACCGTTTTCCTTCAGGCGGCGCTCGGCATCCCCTGAGAGATAGGCGCTGTCGGCCCAGACCTTCGAGCAGGTGTTCCCCCTGTCCAGAAGAACGCCAAGGAGCTGGCTGTCATGAACGGCGGCGTCGGTGACCTCATAGCGGCGAACCAGCTTGTGGCGGCGGTCCACGCTCACATGGTTCTTGTAGCCGAAGTGACTCTTGCTGTGCTTCCGGGTCCAGCGGGCGTCCACATCTTTTTGCGCCCGCTGGTGGGGCTTGGCCTTCCAGCCGCCGGGAACCTCGCCCGACTTGATCGCCTCGTTCTCACCCCGGCGGTTGCGCTGCACCGGGGCTCGCACGATCGAAGCATCCACGAGCTGTCCGCCCATGGCCAGGAACCCCCCGTCCCGGAGCACTTGGGCAAAGCGCTCGAATAAAGCCTCGACCACACCCGCCTGCGTCCAGTGCTCCCTGTAGAGCCAGATCGTCTTCGCATCCGGCCCCTTGTCCGCCAGGCCCAATCCCAGGAACCGCATGAACGACAGGCGGTCCCGGATCAGATATTCCGCCGCGTCATCCCCAAGGTTGTACAGGCTTTGCAATACCAGGATCTTGAACATCATGACCGCATCCATCGGAGGGCGGCCCCCCAGGCTCCGGTCCTTGCGAGCAAGCGCATCCTCCAGAAGGGGACGGAAATCCTCGAACGAAACTATCTGGCTCAAACGCTCAAGCGGGTCGCCTCCATCACTCAAAAGGGCATACCGGGCATCAAGGTCGAAAAATCCAGGGTGTGATGTCATCATCCATCCTCTGGGGCGGGAGGACTCCATTGGATCACATCAGAGATGTAATAAGGGCGGTTTTTAGAGGTGCCCTAGAGACACATGTGCCGTTGACGTGGCATCTAAGGCACCATGGTACTGAGGTTCTCCTGCTTCCTCCTTTTGAGCGTTTCACGTTTGATTTTATCCCTCGCTGAGAGGATTTCGCGGTGCCGGCCGAAGTAGACATCGGCCGGGGTGACGTTACCCAGCGCCTCGTGGTAGCGATGATTGTTGTAGTGTTCGACAAAATGGGCGATTTCTCCTTCGAGCTCCCAAGGGTAGTCGTAGCGCCTCAGCGTCACCAGGTTTTTCATGGAGCGGTGGTAGCACTCGATCTTGCCCTGTGTCATCGGGTGATAGGGAGCGCCGCGGATATGCCGGATGCCCTTGTCTGAGAGATAGCCCTTTAGCTCACCCGACACGAAGCAGGACCCGTTATCGCTAAGCAGCCTGGGGCGGTGTTTCACCTGGACCCACTGGGCTCCCGCCCTGGCAAGTGCCGCATCCAGGGTCTCTTTCACATTGCCTGTGCTCATGGTGGAGAATAGCTTCCAGGCAATGAT
>JAKUSY010000652.1 GCA_022451445.1 Planctomycetota bacterium | reverse complement strand
CTGGCTGAGACTGTCCGACACGGGTGTCACGGACAAAAGTTTGGTCCACCTGAAGAATCTGGCAAACCTCAGACTTCTGAGTCTCACCAGCACGGAAGTCACCGACAAAGGGTTGGTTCATCTCAAGGATTTTAAGAAGCTTCAAACGCTGATGCTTCGCAAGAACTCGATCACTGACGCCGGGCTGAAGCACGTGAACCATTTGCCCAAGCTCAGGTCATTGAGACTCAGCGACACAGAGGTGAGCGACGCGGGAGTCGATCACCTGGTGAATATCAAGACGCTGGAAACGCTCACGTTGAAACGGACGGAGATTTCGGAAGCGGGTCTGGAGCGCCTCAGAAAAGCGCTGCCGGATTGTGAAATCACCGATCCTTGACATTCAGACGCGCGGCTGAGATCAACACAATGAGCACATCTCAAAACACTGGCGGAATGACGAAGTATCGCGTCCTTCTTGGCGTCATCCTCATGTCGATTGGCGTTGCGGTCGGCGCCGGCTCCCCTGCCCTTGACGAAAACCCCCGGGTTCTGCCCTTCGGCGAGGCTGGGAAAATCAAGATGCTCTACGATTGCCGGCAACGGCCGCAGTCCGTCTATCTGAAGGAGCGGCTCTATATCGTTTACAATGGGGACGCCAAACCCACATCGAGCAACAAGGGCAGCGCCTATCCCATGATCATCACCTATGATCCGGAGAATCGCAGTTTCTCCAAACCGGAGCGCCTGCACAGGAAGAGCAGCAGCGACCATCATTACAGCCCGATCATCTGGGCCGATGAAAAGGACCACCTGCATGTGCTGCACGGTTGTCACAAAACTCCAGGAACCCATCTCATCTCGGAACAGCAGGTCTCAAATACATCATCGACAATCAAGTGGCTAAAGGGGCCACGGATCGCCCCCGGACTTTCCTACCCGACCGTGTACCGGATCCACGGCGACAAGGAACTTATCTATTACCGCACGGGCGGTCATATCAGTTCGTGGACCTACCGGATCAGCGAAGACAATGGCCAAACCTGGGTCGGCACCGAAAACGATGTCACCGATTTGGATTCCAATGGCAGATTGGATTGGTCCTCCTACCAAACCAAACTTCCCAGCCGGGACGGCAAATACCTCCACGTGGTCTATACCGACTACGACGACAACAAGACCACCCCCGACCCCAAACGCTTTTTCAATCCCCGCTACAACGAGGAGGTATCCAACGAGTGGAAATACAATCTCTCTTACGTGAAGATCGACCTCGCGACGCACGCGGTTTCCAACGCCGCCGGGGAGGTCCTGAAGACGCCCATCGACATCGATTACTCAAGGGAGAATTGCCAGATTTGGGACACGAAATGGCGCGGGGCCGGCATACCACCGGTGATTTCTTTGGACGAAAACGGCGAGCCCACGTTTCTCCATGTCCTTTCTGAAGACAACTTGAAATCCCACCGCTACTACTACGTTCGGCGCAAAAAAGGGAAATGGAAGCAGACGCCCATTTGCGATTCCAATCATCAGTGGAACAGTTCGTACCTTGCCAGAGATAACAAAGGGATTCTCCACGCCTACGTCATTGTAGGGGAAGGCTACCTTGAGGGTGGCTACATGAACCGGCATGGCGGAGGCCGCATAGAAGAGTGGATTTCACAGGATAAAGGTAATAGCTGGAAAAAAACCCGCGACCTGATGCCCAATCGCAAACCCTACCGAGGCTGGCGCTACAACAATATCCAGCCAGTTGTCCGGCCTGATGGAAGAATCGTGGATGGCATGCTACTCTTCTACGGTTGGAAGGAACAGAATATACCTGAAGCAAAAGCCTTCCTGCTTCACGAAAAGGTCGGTTTCGACTCGATCCGAGGTAAATAAGCTCCGCAAACACGGCGGCAAGACGGGTGAAGAATTGAAAGCTGAAGGGAAATGAAGCGACAATGTTGGTTGAAACTGATCGTCGCTCTGTTGGCCTTCCCGGATATACTGTTTTGCCAAACTCCAAAAATTGACCCGACAAAGGCAAAGGCGGAGAAAGGGGGTGTCAAGCAGATGACTTCCCGTGAGAATTATCGCAAACATGCGATGACACGCAGCGGCAACCCGGCCCGAGGGA
>JAKUSY010000651.1 GCA_022451445.1 Planctomycetota bacterium | reverse complement strand
CGCCCTGCTGACTATGGCATCATCCGCCTCCAGCGCGGTGCAGACCGTCTCGAGGATGGACTCGGCTCCCTCGGGAGCGGTGACGGACGCTTTCAGAAAAACTCCCACGCTGTAGGGAAGCACAGTGGAGCCGTCAGATGGCATGCGACGAGGGCCGCCGGAACAGCCGGAAAGAACCAGCCCTGCCAGCACTAAAAAAACGGCTGCGTACGAAAATTCCGCCACGGCTCTATAGGGAAAACGCCGAAATCTCTTCATAGAATATCCAGCTCAGGCAGAACGGAAGATAAACGCGAGCCCCCAGGCCCAAATAACAGTGACAACCCAATCGCGCAAGCCCCATGCTGCTGCATGAGGAAATCCGTTTACAAAGTGCGATTATACCACCCTTTAGGGGTTTTCCTACGCTAACCGCATTTCTTCCTGCGGGAAACAGGGGGCCCGCATCACTACCGCGCAGCAGCCTGAATACGCTTGTTCCGGTCATTTGGAGCCGGAAGGAATCAGCATCAACGTACGGCTCCAGGCCTCCGACGGTACAGACATCTCACATGCATTCACCTGATTTGCCGGGTAAAAATCCAATTGCCTCGGAGGGTGAAGCGTTCCTTTTCAGGGGCCTTGAAGTTATATTTCCGCAAGAGGCTCGGCCTCGAACTCCTGAGCCGGGCGGAAAGGAAGACCTTGAAGATAGCGATCGGCGGCGACCACGCCGGATTCGAACTTAAAAAACTCATCTGCGAGCATCTCGGCGAGCGTGGTCACGAGGTCCTGGACGTAGGGGCGCTCGAGTTTGATGGGAAGGACGACTATCCCGACTTCGCCAGGCTGGTGGCGGAGACCCTGATGGAGGGCAAGGCGGAGAGAGGGATCCTGATCTGCGGAAGCGGGGTCGGGGTATGCATCGCCGTCAATAAACATCCAGGCCTGCGCGCCGGGATTTGTCACGACACCTATTCCGCCGCCCAGGGAGTCGAGCATGACAATATGAACGTCCTGTGCATCGGGGAGCGGGTCGTCGGACCAGCCCTGGCGCGCGAGGTTGTCGAAGCTTTCCTGGGCGCTGAATTCGCCGCGGAAGGACGACACCAGCGACGCTATGAAAAAGTGATCGAACTCGAAGAGCGCTATCTCGGTCCCTCAACCAGCTGACCACGGAACATTTGATGAACGACGCTGAAGAGAAGTCCAGCTTCTTCGGCTATCTCATGAGAGCCGATTACCGCTTCCTCCAGGAGCGGGACCTGGGCATCGATCTCTACAACAGCGGGTATTGCGGGCTGGCTGTCTTCGTGCTGGCCGTGGCGGTCGTCACGATCTTTCTCCTGTCGATCTTCCACATGATACCCCGGCGCAGGCACGTCACCATATTGCTGCCGGGAACAGGCTGCCTGGCCTTCGCCTTCGGCCTGCTCGGCACCTGGCTGAACCACCTCCGGCTCGAAGAGGTCGGCAAGGTCCTCTTCAACGCGACCGGGGGAACCCTCCCGGTGAACGTCTCCCAGCAGGCCGCCATCGTGATCCTTCCGCTGGCAACAGGCATCGCCGTCCTCATCGCCAGCCTGGCGGGATACATCTACCTCCTGGCCTTCTGGACCTCGGACCTCTTTCGAAAGCAGGCCGAAGGGAAGAAACAGAAGGGCAGCGTCAAGACACGGGCTGGAAGATGACATCGACGTTGTCTTCTCCCGCGACGCGCTGCAGCTCCTCCCGGAGCTCGTTCACCGCCTGGTCTGCAGGCACCTGAACCTCCATCTCAAGGGAGAATATGGGCGTACCGGTGATGGGCGCCTGGTTCAGCGAGGTGTCGAGGTTTGCCACGTTCACCCCCCTGTCCCTGAGGATGCCGGTGATCTTGTGAACGATACCGGGATGGTCGAGCGCCACCGCCTGCAGCCTGTAACAGATGACGCCGGGCCTTGCCTGCACGGCCGCGACCGACTTGACCTGTAATTCCAGGTCCAGCTCGCCGGCGACCGAGTCCAGGCCCGCGCGAACGGCATCGAGTTGTTTACCGGTTCCCGCCACCAGCATGAAGAGCGCGAACTCACCCCCGAGAATCGCCATCCTGGAATCCTCCAGGTTCGCCCCGGCATCGAAAACG
>JAKUSY010000650.1 GCA_022451445.1 Planctomycetota bacterium | reverse complement strand
TTGGGCTTGGTGGTCTCTTTGGGAATGAAGGACCACTTCTTGCCGGCTGGAAACCCCGCCCCGCCCAAACCCCGCAGGTTGGCTTTGGAAACCTCGTCGATCACCTGTTCCGGGGTCATCGAGGTGAGTGCCTTCCTGGCCGCAAGATATCCGCCGTCAGCGGTGTAGCCTTCGAACCACGTTCCCTCTGTATCCTTGAATCGCGTGGAGAGCACCGGCCCGTCCGAGCAGATGAAGGGGTCAGGCTCAGGGGTCGATTCCGGCGTGCCGGGTTCGGTGAGCGCGTCCCGAATGAGCTTCCCGACGGCCTCACCCTCGAGCGGGCCCACAAAGCGTTCGTCGAGCTGGGCCATCGGCGCCATCTCGCAGGCGCAGAGGCATTCGACCTCCGTGAGGGTGACTTCCCCGCCCGGGGTGGTCTCGCCGGGGCTGACCTTCAGGCTCTCCTTGATCTCCTCCAGCAGGTCCCCGGCCCCGCGCAAACCGCATGGCAGACTGGTGCAGACCCGAAGCTCGCGCCGGCCCACCGGTTTGGTGTGGAACATGTTGTAGAAGGAGACCGCCTCGCGCACGTGGGAGATCGACGTTCCAAGGAGGCGTCCGATCCAGGCCTCGGCCTCCGGGGAGACGTAGCCCTGGTTCTGCTGTGCGAGCCACAAGAGGGGCAGCATTGCCGCCTTCGGATACTCGTAGCGTTCGAGGATCTCCGCGGCTTGGCTCTCAAGGTCAGACAATTTTCACCGGTCGAGTTCCCCACCGATCATGTTGACCGACCCGAAGGTTGGGACCATGTCGGCGATCATGTCCCCGGTGAGGAGCTTCGGCAGAGCCGACATGATGGCAAAGCAGGGCGGTCGGACCCGCACCCGGTAGGGGTTCCCCGCTCCGTCGCTCACCACGTAAAACCCCAACTCCCCGTTCGCCCCTTCCACCGGAAAGTAGACCTCGCCCTTGGGCGGGCGCACGCCGTGGCCGTGCATGACCAGCTTGAAGTGGCTCATGAGCCCTTCGATGTTGCCGTAGGTATCTTCCTTGGGGGGGAGGAAGGCCCGTTTTTCGTCTGCGGCAATGGCCGGATGCTGGCGGCGACCCGAGCCCTCGAGGGTGGGGCCGGTCACGGCGCAACCGCCGGAGATGGCCGCGATGTTCCCGACCTTGGCAAGGTCCACCATCTCGGCAGCCGGGATGGGGCGTCCTGTCTCCGGGTCGACCTGGACCGCGCCGGGCGGCATGTCGCCGAGCGCTTTCTCCACGATGCGCATGGACTGCTCCATCTCTTCCATGCGGACCAGATACCGATCCATGTTGTCGCCGCAGGTTCCCACCGGCACGTCGAAAGGCAGCCGGTCGTAGACCGCGTACGGGCAGTCCTTGCGCACGTCGTAGTCCGCGCCGGTGGCGCGAAGGAAGGGGCCTGTGATCCCGTAGGAGATCGCGTCTTCAGCGGAGATCACGCCGGTGCCGCTCATGCGGTCCACGAAGATGCGGTTCCGCGTCAGGAGCCCGTGCGCTTCGTCGAGGACCTTGCGGGTCTCCTCAAAAGCCTTGCGGCACGGCTCCGCGAAGTCTTCCGGGAGATCGGCCTTCACCCCGCCGACCCGGCAGTAACTGACCGTCAAGCGCGCGCCGGTGACCTTCTCCACGAGCTCCCACAGATACTCGCGCGCCTTGACCATGTAGAGAAAGACTGTCATAGCCCCCAGCTCCATGGCGCTTGCCCCCACACAGGTGAGGTGGTCCGAGATCCGGGAAATCTCCGAGACGATGACCCGGACGTAGTGGCAACGCTCCGGGACCGAGATCCCCAGCAGCTTCTCCACAGCCATGCAGTAGCCCATGTTGTTGATGAGTGGGGAAACGTAGTTGAGGCGGTCGGTGTACGGAATCACACCGTTGTAATCCACCTGTTCGGCCATCTTCTCGAAACCGCGATGAAGGAAACCGATATCCACGTCGGAATTCTGGATCTGTTCCCCGTCCAGCTCGACCACGAGCCGGATGATTCCATGCATTGCCGGGTGCGCGGGCCCGATGTTCAGCATCATGTCCCGCTGCTCAAGCTCAGCCGGCATTTCAGTTTTTTGATCGGTTTCCATTGTCTTGTC
>JAKUSY010000065.1 GCA_022451445.1 Planctomycetota bacterium | reverse complement strand
GAACGGTCACGAATCTCTCCGCCGCCCTGCGCAAGGCGGTCGAGCAGCAGGCCGGCTCCACGATCGCGGCGGTTGTCGTCATCAGCGATGGACGAATGACCGCGGGAGAGGACCTCCCCTCGGTGGCCTCCTTCCTGCAGAAAAAAAACATCCCGGTGCATACCGTGGGCGTCGGCGACCCCGCCCCTTCCCGCAACATCCGAGTCAACTCGATCCTCGCCAGCGAGCGCGTCTTCGCCGGAGATCCCGTGGCTGTCGACGTCCAGCTGAGCCAGATTGGCTACAGCAACGAGGAGATAGAGGTCCAGCTCTTCGATTCCTTCAACCCGGATGCGGCAACCGCCGGCCCGAAACGCCAGGTAAAGAGCGCGACCGTACGCTTCGAGCCCGGGCAGGATTCCACCACGGCGAGGTTCACCCTGGATCTCAAGGAGACGGGCGCCCACCGGCTGAGCGCCCGGGTGGCCGTACGCCAGGAGGAGACCTTCGATAATGACAACGAGGCTTCCGCCCCGGTCGAGGTGATCGAGGAGGCCTCCAGGGTCCTGCTGGTGTCCGGCGCGCCAAGCTACGAATACCGTTTCCTGCTCAACCTCCTTCGCCGCGACCGCCGCGTGTCGGTGTCCGGCTGGCTGATGAGCGCCGATCCTGACTTCCCGCAGGGAGGCAACATCAGCCTAGAGAAGCTGCCCGGAGACGCGAAGAAAATGTTCGCTTACGATGTCGTGGTCCTCCTCGATCCTGACCCGGGTAATTTCCCCACGGAATTCCCGGGGCTGCTGCGGCGTTTCGTA
Source organism: Planctomycetota bacterium (assembly GCA_022451445.1). Classification (GTDB taxonomy): domain Bacteria; phylum Planctomycetota; class UBA8108; order UBA8108; family UBA8108; genus UBA8108. Next base: position 9,840 of record JAKUSY010000065.1, on the reverse strand, counting down.
GCGGAACAGAACGGCGGCCTGGTCTTCGTCGCCGGAGAAAAATACTCCCTGGCATTTTTCGCCTCCGGAAACATGAAGCCGATCCACGAGATGCTGCCTGTGCTCGCCGATCTTACCGGGGCGAGGGAGGCCGCGAGCTTCTCGCTGAGGGAATGGCCGCTCTGGCCCACCCGGGCCGCGGCCACGTACGACTCGACCCGGCTGTCTTCCAACCCGCTTCGCAACAGGCAACGCGGGGAAGAATTATCCGGCATCTACTGGGCCCTCAGGATTCGCAAGGCGAAGCCCGGGGCGACCGTTCTCTTCTCCCATTCCGATCCGGCACGGGCCGTCGCCGGCAAGGCCCAGCCGCTGATGGCGTGGCAATACTTCGCCGGTGGGCGCACCATCTTTCTCGGCAGCGACGAGACCTGGCGCTGGCGCGCGACCACCGAAGAGATCTACGACCAGTTCTGGCTGCAGACAATCCGCCACCTGACGGAGGCGCGGCTCTCGGGCGGCAAGCGCAGCGTGCTGCAATCCGATCGCCAGGCCTACGACTTCGGCGACATCGTCCGTCTCTCTGCGCTGCTGCAGGATGAAAACTTCAAGCCCATCGAGGACGAGACCCAGGCGGTCGCCATCGATGGGCCCCGGGGAGACACGGTGGACGTTCGCCTGGAAAAAGACGGCTCCGCCCCCGGCTGGTACAGGGGGATCTTCATTCCACGCTCCCTCGGCGCCTACAAGCTGCGCCTTGCCAACGGAACGACGGCAGGCCTGCGTGTCGAGCCGCCCGAGATTGAATTTCGCGAACCACGCCTGGATGAGCAGAGCCTCGAGGAACTGGCCGCTCAAACGGGAGGCTCCTATACCCCCCTGTGGAGCTCGGAAGCACTCCCGGAGCGACTCAAACAGATCGACCAGAGACCGGAGATTATCATATCGAAGGACGAGCCAGTCACGCTCTGGGACAATTGGCTCAGTCTCTCCCTGCTTGCAGGCCTGCTTGCCCTCGAGTGGATTCTCAGGAAACTAGTCCAGCTGCTCTGAGAAGACCGGAGCATAGTGGCGAATCCGAAGGAACAGACCTTGACCCGTAACGAACAGGAAAGAAAAAGACAAGGCCCCGGCGCGAAGATCGACGGGAAGCTGCAGTCCCTGCGGGGGTTTCTACGGGCCTCGATCTGGGCCCGGGGGCTGTCCATGCTTGTCGTTGCGCTGGTGGTCCTCGCCTGCCTGTCCTTCGGGATCGACAGGGCCTTCCGGCTCTCGGTGCCCGGGCGAGCCATCGCCCTGGCGCTCTACCTCGGCGCCCTCATCTGCGTGAGCTGGCGAACCCTCATCAAGCCGGCCCTCGTGGCCCTGACCGACTCCACCCTCGCGGATCTCGTCGAGACCCGCTTCCCCGAGCTGGGCGACAGTCTGCGCAGCGCCGTCAGCTTCCTGGCCGAACCCCGGGCACGCGACGCCGGAAAGGCACTCACGACGTTGCTCAAGCGGGAGGTGACAAAGCAGGCATCTGAAAAAATAGGAAAGCTGAATCTCGCCGAGGTGGTTGATTCGAAGCGGGTCTCGGAAGCTGCCGTCCTCGCCCTCTGCGCCGCCTGCCTCCTCGGCGCGGTAGCTCATTACGCGGGCGATTCTTTCGGCATCTGGGTACGCCGCCAACTGCTCCTGGCCGAGACGAACTATGAGTACGCCTCAGAGCTCAGGCTCCCGGGGATGAAAAACGGGGAATTCGCGGTCCCCTGGGGCGAGACCCTCAGGATCGTGGCCGAGACCACCCCCGGCAAAAAAAAACCCGCCAAGGTTTCGATCCGGTTCGATTACCCCTCGGGTGAAATCCGGCACTATATGAAGAGCGGCGGCAAGGAAGGCCCCGGCCGCTTTGAATACGAACATCCCTCCGTCACCGAGAACTTCTTCTTCTATCTCCGGGAGGAAGGAAGCGGCTTCTTCAGCAACTACCACTCTCCCCGCTACAGGGTGAGGGTCCAGAAGCGCCCCGAGGTAGAGCGGCTCGTGATCACGCGCAAGGCGCCGAAATACACCAGCATCGAGCCGGAAGATATAGAGGGGGACATCGGTGAGTTGGCGATACCCGTCGGCTCGATCCTCGGCATCCGCGGCTTCAGCAACAAACCCCTCGAACGCGCAGTCCTCCTGGTCGAGGGAAAAGAGCTGGTGCTCGATACCGTCCCGGGCAACCCCTGGGAGTTCACCGGAAGCTGGGAACCTGAGCTGGGAGGAACCTGTCAAATCCGACTCGAGGACACCGAGGGAGTGCCGCCGGAGAGGCCATTCCAATTCTCCGTCCACATGGTCGAGGACCGTCCGCCGGTGGTCCAGGCGACCCCAACCGGGATCGGGCAGATGATCACCTCCCAGGCCCGTATCCCCCTCCTGGTCAAAGCCCGGGACGACTACGGAATAGACTCGATGCTCCTGCGCTGGACGCTGCAGGATTCCGAGGGAGCGGAAAGCGCCGCCGGGGAGCCGCTGAACGTTCCGGGGGTGCCGACAAGAGAGCCCCTCGCGGAGCCGGTCGATTGGGACATCACCCGGTTCAGGATCAAGCCGGAAAAACGCCTGAACCTCCAGGTAGGAGCCGTTGACAATGACAAGATCTCCGGCAGCAAGACGGGCTACTCGGGCATCATGAGCTTCCTCATCGTCACCCCGGAAAAACTCGGTGACGAGTTCCTCAGAAGAGAGCTCGAGCAGCGCCGTATTCTTGAACGCCTGGTGGCGCAGGAACGTGTCATCCGCGACCAGGTCTATGAAATGGTCGATAAGACCTGGAGCAAGCCGGGTGAGATCGGCCGCGCGGACCTCAGGAAGATGCAGGAGATCTCGCGGGCTGAACGCCAGCACGGGCGTCAGCTGGAGTCCATCGCCGCGGCCGTGGAGCACATCCTGGTGGAAATGGAAAACAACAAGATCGGTGAAGCCGACGACCTCAAACGCCTCGCGGAGCTCATCATAGGGCCCCTCAGGACCCTGGGCGGCGAGGTGCTTCCGCTTCTCGCCACGAAGCTGAACTCGATCCGGGACCTGCCGGACGAGCGCGTCCGGATCACGGCCGGCCTCGAGCTTGGCCGCGCCATCGATACGAAGATCCAGGAGATGGAGAACATCATTGTCCAGATGCGGCGCCTCGAAGGATTTACTGAGATCGTGAAGCACCTTAGAGCTATCATCAGGACACAGTCAGAGTCCTCCAGCGAGACCCGGCGGGCCTACAGGAGCCTGATCGACGATATATTCGAGGATGACCTCTTCGAAGAGAACAAACGCGGAGATAATAAATGAGACACCGCTTCCCACAGAACAGACGCCACAGCCAGCGCCCCGCGGCGCCCGCTCTCCCCTGGCTGCTGACAGCGGCGCTCGTTCTCCTCTCGATCTCCTTCGCGAACTCGATGCCGCAGGGCAATACCGAAGCGGAAAAAAAGGACCCCGGCAAAGAAGCCGACGAGGCCAGGACCAGGGAGCTCGGCAAGATCAAGCAGGAGGAAGCCCTGCGAAATCTCCAGCGTCTCGAAGAGATCATGCAGAAGCTCACCGTCCGTCCGGACGAGAGAGATCCGGCCAACAGCGCCAGGCTCAGGGAGGCGTTCTCCCTCTCCAGGGAAGTCCAGATCCGCGAGAGCATGCAGCGGATCCTGGCCTTCATCAAGAGTGGCAAGCTCGATCGGGCGGTCCAGCTTCAGAAGAAGGTCGAATCGGACCTGAGGGCTGTACTCGACCTTCTGCTCGAGAAAGAGCTCGACCCCAGGAAACTCCTCAAGGAGATCCGCAGGGTTCGAAAGATTCTCGAGGATCTCGACAAGGTCATCGAAGAGGAAACCAGTGAGAAGATCGATTCGGAGGAGGCCGAACAGGCCGGCGCGGACGCCAAAGAGCTGAAGGAAACCCTCGCGCGCCTCGAGGCTCTCGTCCGCAAGGAGAAGGGAATCGAAAAAGACGCTGCCAATGCAGCCGATCAAAAAACGCGCAAGGAGGTCGGCGGCCGCCAGGGCGGAATTCGAAAGCAGACCGGCGAGCTGCTCGGAGAAGACCAGGAGAGAGGAAAGAGGGCGCGGGAGAGGGCTCTCGAAGACAAACATGACGACCACGACCATCCCCCCGGGGAACCGCATGAAGATGAAGAAGAACATGAGCGCCGTCCCGCCGAGGCCGGACAGGTCCTCGACCCGGGCAAGATGAAACAAGCCATAGAGGCCATGAAGGCCGCCGAGGCCTCCCTGTCGGCGGAAGGCCAGGAAGGCAAGGGGCAGGCCGCGGCCAGGGCGGCAGAGGCCCGCCAGGCCCTCGAGGAGGCGATCAAATCATCCGACCAGAAACTGGATGAGGGCCGCGGCAAGCGCGACTTCCCCGGGATGAAGAAAGAGCAGGATGGAACGAAGGAGAAAACCGGGGAGCTGCTCGAGAAGCTCTCCAAGCGAATCCCGGGAGTCTTCTCTCCGGATGGAGGAATCCCCGGGAAGGCGGATGTCGCCAAGGCTTCCGAAAAGATGTCGGGCGCCTCGGGCAGCCTCTCGGGTGGAAAAGCCGGCAAGGCGGCCGGCCAGCAGGAGGAAGCCATCGAGAACCTGGAAAAGGGACGTGAAAAAGTAGAGGACACCCTCGAGGCTCTCCAGGAGGCTTTCAGGAACCAGCTCATCGCCTACCTGAAGCAAAAATTCACCTATCTGCTGGCTGAGCAGAAGTCCGCGAGCAACTCGACCAGGTCGCTCGACCTCAAGCTGCGCGCCCTGCGGCTGGCGGCCGGAGAGAAGACTCCGGGCATCGGGATCAAGGACAGGCAGTTGGCCAAGCGCCTTGCCGTCAAAGAACTCCAGCTGACAACGGCCTGTGAAGACATCCTCGATGTATTGAGTGAAGACGGAACAACCCTTGTCTTCCCTGAGATCGTCATCGAACTCAAGGCTGACCTCAATCATGTAGGCGGGCTCCTCGACAACCTGCAGACGGGTGATTCGACCAGGATGGTCCAGAAAGATATCGAGGATACGGTCATCGAAATCCTCGCCGCCCTCGAGGAGGCCGCCAAGAAGCCGCCGCCGCCAAATCCCAACAAGGGAAGAGAAAAGAAAAACCAGAACAGCTCGGCGCCCCTGCTGGCCAAGTCAGCGGAACTGAAGATGGTTCGCGCCCTACAGCTGCGCGTCAACAGGAGAACGACGAGGTTCAACAGCGCCCGGAAAATCGACGAGCTCTCAAACGAGGCCCGGACTCAGCTCCGGGAAATCGGCCGCAAGCAGAAGGAGATAGAGAAACTGCTGCGCAAAATAGCCGGCTCTATCGGCCAATAACGCGCCCTGAGAAGCTTCTCAGGCTTTTTCTTTGACCTTAACCGCCTCAATACAACAATAGGAGGTACGCCGTGTACCTGCGGCCTTTCTGATCCGTTTTCCCTGGTGAAAATATGTCTCTCGTTAAGTTACTCCGTTCAATAGCCGTGACGCTGGTTCTGCCCCTGGCACTGTGCGCTGGCGGACTGACTCCGTTGTCCGCCCAGCATCCCAGCGAATTCACCAACCGGGACAAGACGGAGATCTTCATCCAGCACCTGGTCAGGACCATGAAGCTCGACCCCACCAGGTACCGGGCCATGGTCCTCGAGTACGAGATCGGTTCGGCGCTGCGGGATTTCTCCCCCGAGCTTGCCGTCGACCTCGACACCGCCGACTTTATCCACAACAGCCTTCGTGAGCTCTACGCCGGATACGACAAGGCCTGCAAGGCGTTTGAAAACGGCTCCGATACCGAGGCCCTCGCCCTCATCAAAAAACTCGACCACAAGGCCCTCGGTGACCGCCCCAACCCCTATCTTCGCGCCTACGGCTTGCTGCTCCAGACGGAAATTGATTTTCGCGGCAAACGCTACAGGAAGGTCATCGAGAACTGCACGCTGCTCACCCGCGAAGCCCGGACCCTGCTCGTAACTGACTGGCGGGTCTGCGAGCTCACGGCCCTCTCCTTCAACAGGCTTGAAGAATCCCTCCTGGAGTTCGCCCAATACGCCCTGCTGCTGACGGACTATGGAAATCTTCCCGCCCCTCTCAAGCAGAAAGCCGAGGCGAGGCTGGGAGAATTGAAGGGCGAACACGGTAAGCCCCTGCAGACGGTGGCCGGCTGGATGAACCGGGTGGAGAAGCTCATCTCCAGGGAGGTTACCAGCGAGGCCCCGACCCAGAAACAGGAACGCGGCATTGTCATGGCCCTCGACAAGCTCATCGAGTTGCAGGAGGCCGTCGAACGGCAGACCTGCCCCAACTGCGGCAAGGGCGGCTGAAGCGGCTGTGGTGGCCCCCCGGGCGGGGGTCAAAGCGCGAACCCGGCGAAAGTGTCCAAGCTGCCTGAGGGCACAGAGGGCATCGTCAATCTCCGCAATACCGCGAAAAAGAGCAAAGGTTCCATCTGGGGTCTCCTCAAGGACCGGGACGCTTCCCGCGCCCTGAAAAGCTTCGGCGGCAAGCTGCCCCCCCGCTATGAGAAGCTTCTGAAAGAGTATTACGAAGCTCTTTCGAAGGAACCCTGATTTGACCCTCCCGGCTGGAGGAAAGCGATGGCCGCCCAGGTCTTGCGGCCTGGTGCTGAGCGCCTGTCTCCTGGCGTTTTCCCCGGCGTCGGCCGCTGAAGATACGCCGGAAAAAACCGAGCCCCCCGGGATCGCCGTCCAGCTCACTTTCGCGGACGGGAAGAACGTCGAGGGCATGCTCGAGAAGCTGTCGGAATCCGGGCTGTCCCTTCGCGGTAACGCCCAGCCGATCGCCCTCTGGGAAATTCACGAGCTGCGCATCGGCTCGAAGACTCCGGGCAAGGCGGTCGATTTCTCCACCGGCCCCCTCGTCGCCTTTCGAAGCGGCGAGAAAGTGCTCGGCCGGATCACTGACATCGGCAACGGAGACAACAGTCCCTTCGCGACGCTCAACCTTGGATCGAAGCTGCCCTTGATCTCCGGTCAGCTCGCCGGGATCGCCGCATTCAGGCTCAGGGAAAAATACGCCGACGACCCGGCCTTCGAGGAAGCCCTCGAGGGCGCCCCTCCCGAGCAGGATGTTTTTTTCCTCAGGCGCTCGGGCCTCCTCAGCGTCGCCGGAGTGTTCCACGGAATTGACAAGGACTACCTGCAGGTCGAGGTGGCCGACAAACGCAGTCGTGTTCGCCGCCAGCTGGTTCATGGCGTCATCCTCGCGCCGATCGCCTCGAGCAGGAAGGAGACCGATCCTCCAACCCGCCTGGAGATTCCCGGAGTAGGCCAGCTCCCCGTCTACCTGCGAGGCCTCGAGCGGGCAAAGGACGGTCCGCTGCTGCTCTTCCGGCTTCCCTATTCACAGCCAGGGAGAGTCCAGAAGATTCCGCTCTCGGCGATCGCCCGGATCCTGCCCGCCAGTGACAAGATCGTCTTCCTCTCGAGCCTCGAGCCCGCCAGGGTCGAGGAGGCGGCTGTTCTCGGCAGAGCCTTCCCCTATCGAAAAAACCTCAGTGTCAGCGGGGCCCCGCTTCGACTGAAGGGAAGGACCTACCGCAGGGGGCTTGGCGTACATTCACGCACCCTTCTCGAATACGCTCTCAACGCGGGCTACAAGACCTTTGCCGCGCTACTGGGCATCGATGATTCTTCCCGCGGAAAAGGCTCGGTCACCTTCATCTTGTCGGCCGATGGAAAAGAGCTCCTGCGCGAGAACTTCGATTCCAAGAGAGAGCCTTTGCCGATATCATTCCCTGTCTCGGGTGTAAAACGTCTCACCCTCCTAGTGGACTACGGAAGCGACCAGCTCGATCGCGGAGATCATGCCGACTGGCTCAATGCCCGACTGACCAGGTAACCCACGACAAACGGAACCAGGACCTATGAAAACAATAACGTTCACACTGGCGTTTCTCGCAGCCGTGGCGGGCGCCTTCGCGCAGGAGGAGCCCGCGAAAACGGGCGCGAAGAAAAAGGCGATCAACTGGAGGGAAAACTATGCCGGCGCTCTCCAGGAGGCGGCCAGGACCTCCAGGCCCCTGCTCATCGATTTCGAAGCCGACTGGTGCGGATGGTGCAAGAAGCTGGACCGCGAGACCTTCGGCAACGGCGACGTCATCAGGCTCGTCGAACAGTTCTTCATCCCCGTCAGGATCGACACCGATCGCGAGCCCAAGCTCTCGGCGAAGTTCGAGGTCAGGGGTTTGCCGACGATCCTGTTGCTGGGCCCGAATGAGAAGGAGCTCCAGCGCCTGAGCGGGTTCCGCCCCGCCGACAAATTCCTCTCCGAGCTGCGCCAGACGATAAAAACCGCTGCCTCATTGGATGAGCTGAAGAAGGCCGCGAAGAAAAGCCCCTCTGACCTTGGCGCGGTGCGCGCCTGGGCCAGGGCGGTCTTCGCATCGGGAGATGGAGTTGAGGCCGAAAAGATCCTCGCAGGAGCCCTCGAGCGCAATCCGCTGGAGAACTCCCTCCTGCTGGACATCGCCGACCTCAAGAAGGCCGGCGGCAACACCGACGAGGCCCGCAAGCTCTACGAGCAGATCCTGGCCTCCGGGGAGGCCAGGGCGGGCGAGAGCTACCACAAGGCCCACCTGCCCCTGGCCAGGCTGCTGCTTGGGAAAAAAGATTACCAGGGAGCGGTGAAGATACTCTCCGCCTATACCGGCCTGGGAAAGGATATCGACAACCTCGCGGAGGCCTTCTTCCTCAGGAGCTACGCGTACTCGGTGCTTGACCGGGACGTCGAGGCCCTTGCCGACCTGCGCAAGGTGCAGGAGACGGACCCGGACGGAGACTACGGAGCCAGAGCCGCCTACATCATCGATCTCGTCGATCGAAAAGAATAAAAACCGAACGGAATCCTACATGCTGATACCACCTGAAAAAGATCCATTTCCCTCGGCCCGGCACGACGCGGAGGCGTCGAAGCCTTCCCAGGACATCCCGCAGACACGCTCTCATGCCTACCGCCTCTCCTTCCTCGACGAGGATTTCATGCTACGCGAGGAGCTGCGGCCGGTCAGGCTGCAGCTGGAGCTGCTGAAGCCTGAGCTCATCCAGCAGGAACAGAACATCCGCTCAACGGTGGTCATCTTCGGCAGCGCCCGCATCTGCGATCGGGAGACTGGTGAAAAGAAGCTGGCGGAAGCGCAGGCGGCCAGCGCGGCCAACCCCGAAGACGAGAAGCTGCAGGAGCAGGTGGACATCGCCCGCAGCGTCGCCGCCAAGGCGGTCTATTACGAGCAGGCCAGGGAGTTTTCCCAGGTCGTATCGCAACACAGCCAGGAAGACAGCCACCTTGACCTGGTGGTCATTACCGGAGGTGGGCCGGGAATCATGGAGGCCGGCAACCTGGGAGCGCACGATGTCTCGGCCAAGAGCATCGGCCTCAATATCGTCCTGCCCCATGAGCAGGCCCCCAATTCCTACATATCCCCTGATCTCTCCTTCCAATTTCACTATTTCGCCATCCGCAAGATGCACTTCCTCATGCGCGCGGTCGCCCTGGTCGCCTTCCCCGGCGGCTTCGGAACCATGGATGAGCTCTTCGAGGCCCTGACCCTCGTGCAGACCGGGAAAATCCAGCCCCTTCCGATCATCCTCTTCGGGGAGAAATACTGGAGGAGCATCGTCAACTTTGAGCAGCTGGTGACAGAGGGAATGATCTCCCCGGAAGATCTCGAATTGTTCGAATTCGTCGAGACTGTCGAGGAGGCCTGGCAGAAGAGCGCCGAAGCAGAGGACCTCTGATGGACGGAATCCATTCGGTTCTCTTCGACTTCGATGGCCTCATCGCCAATACCGAGACACTGCACTTCGATACATTCCTGCAGGAGCTTGAGGAGAATGGCATCCGCCTGCCCCCAGGAACCAAC
>JAKUSY010000649.1 GCA_022451445.1 Planctomycetota bacterium | reverse complement strand
CACTCGACTGGAAAATCCTGGGCCCGGTGGTAGAGGGCTACCGTTCCGTGCTCGGCAACGAGATCGCCAAGGACACCACCAAGCTCTATCCCACGGAAGCCTACGAACAGGGAGTGGATGGAAATTACACCGGCGGCCGGCGGCCGGTGACGGGCATCAAGAGCTTCATCACCGGGCGCCGCAGCTACCTGCTGAAGCACCCGGCGCTTTTGAAGCCGGCCCCCTCCATCAGCAGTGTAAAGGCGAACTCCACCGAGCCCCCCGCCGGGTCAACGGTGAAGGTAAGCGCCCGAATTGGCAAGGGCGAGAAACCGGCAAAGGTCCTGCTCTACCACGCCACGGGCAAGTTCGGCGCTTTCGAACCCTCCGCGATGAAGAAGGCCGGCGGCGTCTGGATCGCCAGCATCCCCGCCTACCCCGCCGGCACCCTGGTGCGCTACTACGTCGAGGCCCGATCCGCCACCACCACCGGCACCACGACCTTCGAACCCCGTAGGGCTGAAGGCGCCCCGCTGAGCTACAGAGTCCAGGCAACCCGGAGGTCCGGGTTCGCGGTACGGATCTACGAGCTCCTGGCGGGCATTGACATGACCAACAAGGACCCCGAGGGCGAATACGATGACTGGGCCGAGCTCTACAACAGCTCTTCGAAAGCCGTTGATCTTTCCGGCCTCTACCTCAGTGATTCTCTCAACAATCCCCGCAAGTGGAAGTTCCCGTTGGGCACCTCCATCGACGCCGGCGGCTACCTGGTCGTCTGGCTCGACGGAGACACCGAGGCTGAAGGACTCCACGCCGGCTTCCGGCTCAACCGGGATGGCGAAACGATCCTCCTGGTCGACAGGGACAAAGGACAGAACGCCATACTCGACGAGCTGAAGTTCTCCGCCCAGGAAAACGACCGCTCCTTCGGACGCGCGAAGGACGGGGAGGGCAAGGGCCGCTCCTTGAAGCCGACGCCGGGCAAGGCCAACCCGGCGCGGTAGGCGGCGGCAGCTTCGCCTCGGCAAAGACACCTGCCTATCCGTTCATTTACCGCTGGTTGTTTTGCCGCTGGAGGAGCTCCCGGGGGCAGAGGAGACGTGCTCCTCGGCGGTGCCGCCGCTCCAATTGTCCGTCTTGAAAGGCGATGCGGGCAGCATCGCCTTGTTGATCAGGTTGGGATTGGCGAGCTTGTGCCAACCGAAACGTACCTGGGTCGGCGATTGGACCTCAGCCGCGCTCACCACCACGGTCTCCTTATCTATCAGGGCCTTGGCGGGGTAAAATTGGCCGTCACTGCCGGCGATCTGGAACTCGCTCAGGGGTTTTCCATCGCGGGAACCGAGCTTCCCGGCGGTGTGCGCGAAGTGAAGCCGAATCCTGCCCCCATCCACCTCCATCGACTTGTAGAGCGGCCCGGAGAAGACGACCTTCTTTTTACCGTAGGTCCGCGCCAGCGCCCAGAGAGCGAGCCGCCGGCCGACCTCGAGCTTCATCCGCGGATGAATGTCCCCGACGTTGTCGACCAGGTCGGTGATCACCGCCATGCCGGTATCCGGGATCGTCAGGCTCTTGGTCTGTCCCTCCCAGAGCGCCGGAAGTTGCCCACCCCCATAGCCTGACCACGGAGCGATCTGGACATAGTAAAAAGGCAGCTCCTGTTTCCAGACTCTCCTCCAGCCCTCGACCAGGTTCTTCTTCAGGTCGTGGTAGCCCAAGCCGTTGCCGACGTTCGACTCGCCCTGGTACCAGATGGCGCCCTTGATGGCGAAGGGAACGATCGGGGCGATCATGCCGTTGTACATCCCGCCGCCGGCGTTGCTGTTGGCGTGAACCGTCCAGGGCTCGATGCGGGAGCCGCCCCATGATGAGGCGATCAGGCCCATCGGAACCTTGAGATCGGTCTGCAGCTTCAGCCCGAAATAATAGAGCACCGCCGAGAAGCTCGGTACGGTCTGCGGAGTACAGACCTTCCAGGAGGCGTTCACGTTCCTGTCCGGTGCGCCTTTCTGCACCTTGGGAATGAGAAACAGGCGGATGGCGGGAAACTTCGCCGTACGAATCATCTGACCGCCTTTTCGAGAACCACTCACGGACCACTCCATATTCGACTGGCCGGAGCC
>JAKUSY010000648.1 GCA_022451445.1 Planctomycetota bacterium | reverse complement strand
GTTTTGGAGTGAAGGAGCTGATGCCCGCGCTCGAATGGAATCGTTCGAAGAGACTATACGGCTGGTTCTCCGGCGCGCTGCTGTGCGGCCTCCTCGCTCTCGCCGGGGTAGAGGCGGGTGAGGGTGAAGAGGAGAATTGCGCCGATGCCAACGGCGACTCCAGGGTGGATCTTGGAGACGCGGTTCACGTGCTCACCTGGCTCTTCCGAGGCGGTGAGGCGCCCCGCTGTGGAGAGCTCTCCTGCATCGACGTCAACTCCGACTCGGAGGCCGACCTCAGCGATGCGATCTACATCCTCGAGTGGCTCTTCCTCGGTGGAGAAAATCCCGGCTGCCCGGGGCCGCCGCCGGTCGTTTACGAGATCGGACACGTGGTTCTCTCCTTTGAAGATTCGCCGGGAAGCCCGGGCGAAATACCCGTCGACGTCTTTTATCCGGCACTCGCCGCGGGAGAGGGAAGGCCCGCCGCCTCCGGGCGCTTTCCCCTGGTGGTCTTCGGGCACGGTTACGGCATGGAGGCTCTCGATTACGCCTACCTCTGGGAGACCCTGGTGCCGGCGGGTTACGTATTCGCGACATCCGACCGCCTGAGCGATGAGGACGTGCTCGACCTCGAGGATTACGCTCTCGACCTGCGCTTCGTCCTCTCGCGGCTCGAGGAGGAGGGGGCGGAAGGCGACTCCATCCTCTTTCAACATCTCGATGGCGCCTCGGCTCTCGTGGGACATTCGTCCGGTGGTGGAGCCTCCGTGCTGGCCACGGCTGACGCTCTTGCCGGGGAGGGGCTCGACCTGCGGACAGTGCTGCTCCTGGCTCCACTGGGGGCCGTGGGCTATCCCATCCTCGGTGATCGCCATCCGGCCGCCGAGGCCGGCCTCATCGAGGTGCCGGCGCTGGTGCTCGAGGGGGAGAAGGACTGTACCACCCCGCCGGTCTTTCACTCGCGGCCGATTTTCGAGGCCCTGCCCGCGCGGGGTTCCTCCTTCCTGGTGAATCTCCCGCTCGGCGACCACTGTGGCTTCGCCGACGAGGATGGTCCGACCACCCTCGGCTGCGGTATCGCCGAGGTCGGCTTCTGCAACCCGTTCTTCCCGTTTATCAACATCCAGGGTGAAACCCTCGGCTCGGCTGAACAGACACGGGTGGTGGGCGCCCTGGTGAGACCCTGGCTCGACAGGTATCTCAAGAGAGCCTCGGACACCATGGCTCTTTTTGAGGCGGCGCTCTCCCGGGAACCTGTCGCCTGGCGTCGGCGCTGAGGAGGCGTCTCCTACCAGCCCTCGGGAATCAGGACCTCGCCGGGGACCATGTTCTCGAATTGAGAGCGAATCTCCTTGTCCACCTCGGGAGAGAAGTAGGGAAGACCCTGGCGCTCGATGATCTCCTTCGCCACCAGGAGTGACTTGTCCCAGGCGTCGTACCCGCCTTTTTCTTCCCAGGTCTGCCGGGTATCGCGGTCCGCGACATCGGGAAACAGGGCCGTGTCCTCCATGCGTGCGAAGGTCTGCTCCGTTTCCAGGAACATCGAGCCCGGCCCCACCTCGATGATCTCATCGAGGGAGATGTTCTCCTTGCTGACCTCCATGCCCCGGGCGACGCGCTTGAGCATCAGGCTGATCTCGTTGTCCACATCGCAGCCGTGGCGCGCGTAGACCTCCCGGGCGGTCCCGTTGTGCACCTCCATTCCAACCTCCTGGAGAATTTCCAGTGAGGCTTCGTGCGTCTCCTCCAGCTGCTCATCGCTCAGCAGCCTGGCGTTGTTTTTGGCGAACGGGTTCATTGAATTGAGTGTGCCGGGGACTGAAAGCATTCCTGCCGCAGCCTCACACTTTCACCTCATGCATGTCCGAGGTCAATACCGCAGGGTGGGTCCGGGGAGGAATCTTGCAGGAATGCCCCGGGAGCGGATAGGCTAGGGGCTTACAAGGTGTTCCCGGGAGACGATCCCGGGCCTGGATATTGAACATTGCGAGGATTGACATGATTCGACAGGCTGCACTCGGCTTGGTTTGTTTGCTCGGTTTCACCATTTTTTGATCAACGGTTGCCGCTGAGCCGGCGTCGAAGCCCAACTTTCTATTCATCTTCGCCGACGACCAATGCTACGAG
>JAKUSY010000647.1 GCA_022451445.1 Planctomycetota bacterium | reverse complement strand
CCGCAAGGCCTTCGATCCGATCCAGGACGCCAACGTCATCTGGAGAACCCCCTGCCGGGGCCCCGAAGAGGCCATGCCGATCGGCAACGGCAGGGTCCTCGCCAACGTCTGGACCGGAAAGGACGGCGACATCCGGGTCTCCCTGGCGCGCATAGCGAAACCCGGCGGCAAGGCTGAGCCCCTGGGCGGGGTACGCTTCCGCGCCGACCCGAAGCTCAACACCACCGAGAGCAGCCTCCAGCAGGCGCTGATATTCAAGTACGGCGAGGTGGTCATCAAGAGCCCGGCCCAGCCCAGCAAGCCGGTCTATTCCTTCTTCGTCGATTCCGGCAAGGACGTCCTCCACCTCCAGCTGCGCACCTCCGCCCCGGTCAACCTCAGCGCCTGGCTCGAGGGAGAGGGCGGCAAGGCGAGCCCCCTGAAGGAGCAGAAGAGAGCGGTCTTCCGCAAGGGCGAAACCGCGCTGGTGATCCTCTGCGATGGAATGGAGCCGCGCGAAGACGCCTCCTTCCACACCCTCGAGCCCCTCAAGGTCTTCGACCTCCAGGTCCACATCGTCGCCCCCGAGAAGCCCACCAGCGTCGAGGACGCGATCCGGGCGGTCAACAAGACCGACGTCAACGGCTCGGTCAAGGGCCAGATGGATGCCTGGAACAAGTTCTGGAACAAGGGGAGCATCCACCTCGGCAAAGAAGAGGAGGGAGCCTCCATGGCCCGGGCGCTGGTCATCCGGCGCTACCTGAGCGCCTGCAGCGGACGCGGCCCCCACCCGCTCAAGCCGGCTGCCGCGCCGGCGGCTGAGAAGAAGGAGATCACGGAGAAAGAGATCAAGCCCTGGCCGGCCGCGAAAAGCGCCGCCGCGATCAAGAGCGCGGTCGAGAAGGCCCGGCCCTACCTCGCCACCGGCGATGGCAAGGCCCGCTTCCCGCGCTTCTGGGGCGCGGACTACTCCCGCCTGCCCGAGGCGAAGGCCGGCATCGACTCCTTCATCGACACCCTGCGCTCGATGCTCATCGCCTCGACCGGCAAGAGGATCTGCGTACTTCCCGGCTGGCCCCTCGACCGCGACGTGGCCTTCCGGGTCGACTCCGAGACCGGCCTCGGGATCGAGGTGGCCTACAGCGACGGCAAGCTCGAGCGCCTCGAGGTCCATCCCAAGCAGCGCACCAGCGAGGTCTTCGGCATCGGCCCCTTCGAGAAGAAGGTCCGCGAGGCCCTGCCGGGACCCTTCCGCATGCCGGCGCTGATCTCGTTCCTGAGCCCGAGCTGGGTGGGCCCCCGCGTCGGCCTGAAGAACCTCTTCGTCACCATGAAGAAGGCCAACTTCAACGGCCTCGAGGGCAGCCTGGCGGATTTCGCCGAGGCCAAGAAGGCGGGGATTTACCTGCTCCTGCACGGCGTCACCCCCTGGACCGCCAACGCGCTCAAGGATGAGAAGACGGTGATCAGCTACTACCTCAGCGACCGCAAAAAGCCTTCGTGGTTCGCTCACTTCGGCAACCAGAGGCGCCAGTTCGAGGCCATCGACCCGAACCACCCCGCCGAGTTCACCACCTACTCGCAATACGGCGGCATCGAGTACTTCCTCGACGCCGTGCGTCCGCGCATGCTCGAGTACTACGACTACCACTGGCAGCGCCAGGCGCACCTGCACTTCCACTTCCTGGAATACTACCGGCGCATGTCACTGGCCGCCGGCGGCATCCCGGTCTTCCGTTTCGTGCACGTGCACGGCGACAACGTCATCAAGATGCGCCAGACCGTCGCCATGAGCGTCGCCTACGGTTTCAAGGGTTTCAAGTGGTGGGTCGGCTGGACCATGTTCGACATCCACAAGGTGGTCGAGACCGAGCCGCCGCCGCTTTCGGGGATCGGCAACGAGGTCTCCTACATCAACAACATGCTGGCGGCCTTCAGCCCCTACATCACCAACGCGCGTTCGGTCGACGTCTACAACACCGACCCGCTGCCAGCGAGCACCCGCAAGCCGCCGGAGGACTACTGGCTGCAGCCCTCGGGCGAGCACTTCGTAATGGGCGTCTTCAAGGGCACGAAGAACGAGGACTTCGTCACCCTCGGCAACCGCGACATCGGCACCAAGCGCGAGGCGACC
>JAKUSY010000646.1 GCA_022451445.1 Planctomycetota bacterium | reverse complement strand
CGGACCCGGAGCTGTTGCGCCTGGCCGAAAGCGGCGAGCTGGCAAATCCCGCAACCCTGCAGAAGACCTTGGAGAGGATGCTTGCCGACCCGAAGATCGAACGATTCCTCGCCACCTTCCCCACGCAGTGGATGCAGCTTGAAAACGTCCTGGCCGCGACACCAGATCTGAAAAACCACAGGCTCTTCAGCCTGGACAAGAACAACCCGGCCAGCATGCACATGGTGCTCGAGCCGCTGCTGCTGTTCGATGCGGTATTCATCGAAGATCGGCCGATCGTTGAGCTCATCTCTCCGGCATTCAGCTACCAGAGTGATTTCCTCAAGACCTGGTACACCTCCGACCTGAAGGCCCCGAAAATCGATAACCGCCAGCGAGCCGAACAGAACCGTGCCTGGGGAAAGCAGCGAAAAGACCTGGCTGCCGCCATCAAGACAGCCCGTGGAGATCTCGACGCATTGATCAAGCCGGTGCGAGGCAGACTTCTTGCTGATCGAAAAAAAGACACCGATTCCAGGAAGCCGGTCGATCTGAAGCCCTACGCGGCCTGGGAGTTTAACGGCGATCTGAAGTGCTCTCTCAATTCACTCCACCTGAAGGCCCACGGTAAGATTCAGCATAAGGACGGCATGGTCGTTCTCAACAAGTCCTACCTGCAGAGCTCCAACCTGCCCATCGATTTGAAGGCGAAGACCCTCGAGGTATGGTTCAAGATTCCTGATGTGAACCAGAGAGGTGGCGGAGTGATGGGGACCCAGGGGCCTGGCGACTTCTTTGACACCATCGTTCTTGGTGAGAGGCAGCCCCGGCACTGGATCTCAGGGAGCGATCGTTTCAATCGCACCCTGGACTTCCCCGGCTCTACCCCGGAGGAAAAATCCAACCAGCTGCTGCACCTGGCCATGGTCTACCGTGCCGATGGGGACACCTTGCTCTACCGCAACGGCAAGCCCTACGGCAAGCCCTTCCGCAAGGGGCGGTCGACCTTTCCGAAGAACAGGAGCTCTATCATCTTTGGCGTGAGGCACCTTCCCGCCGGCGGCAACAAGTACCTCTCCCTCAGCATTGACAAGGCCCGTCTTTATGACCGCGCCCTGACCGCGGAGGAGGTCGCTGCCTCGAACTCCGGCACCAATCTCTATATTTCCGACAAGGACATGGAGAAGGCGCTGACGGAAGAACAGAAAAAAAAGAGGGACGCGTTGAACCGGACAATCCAGCAAACAGAAGTCGCCCTGAAGAAGGTCCCCAGGGACCATGACCTGCGCAAGCCGCAGCAGGATGCGCAGCGGCGCTTCGATGATGAGATCCGCAACAAGCTGCGTGCGAGAAGCTTCCAGCGCGTGGCGGCGAAGGATCCACGTTATGGAGGGGTGATTACCAGCGCCGCGATGCTCAGTATGACTTCCGGTCCCCGCCGAACTCATCCCATTGCCAGGGGAGCCTGGATTATCGAGGTGATCCTCAATGATCCACCACCTCCACCGCCCAATGATGTGCCCCCCCTGAATGAAGATGATGGCCCTGAGAACCTGACCATCAGGGAGAAATTTGCTAAGCACAGGGAGAACCCGGATTGCGCCGGTTGCCATTCACGGCTGGATCCCCTGGGCTTTGCTCTCGAGAACTTCGATATCACGGGTCGGTGGCGGGACAAGTATGAAAACGGCAGAAAGGTTGATTCAAGCGGCAAGCTTCTGAAGAAACATGAATTTGACGGGATTGTCCGGTTCAAGGAAGCCCTGGTCAAAGAGAAGCGGCGTTTTGCCAGGGCCTTTACGGCGCACCTGCAGAGATTTGCCTTGTCAAGGGAGCTCGAGCCGGCAGATTCGCTCACGGTCGACGCTATTGTCGAGAAGGCCGAGAAAGAGAACTTCAAGTTGAGGTCTCTTATCAGAGAAGTGATCCTCAGCGGCAGCTTTCTGCGGACGATCTGATTCGCCCTCTCACTTCCCGCTCTGCTCGAGGATCTTTTTAGCCTCGGCGTTTTCGCCTTCGATCCCCAGCACCTTGCGGGCGAAGGAGGCCGCCTCCTTCTTGTCCCCCAGGCCCAGGCAGGCCTTTGCGAGCGCGAGATAGGCTGTCCTGGGGTTGGTCTCGGGATAGGTCAACAACAGCTTGTATT
>JAKUSY010000645.1 GCA_022451445.1 Planctomycetota bacterium | reverse complement strand
ATCGAGCTCTTGTGCTGGGATCCGCGCGATGAGGATTTCGACGATCGCATGAACGAGCTGGCTCCCGGGGGCGTGGACTACATCGTCGCCTGCGCGCAGATCGCCGCGGAGGTCAACGATGCGCGACGCTTCCTCAAGCGCTACGGGGTGCTCAACCTCTTCGCCGGCCTCAAGCGCGGCGAGGGCGACCTCAACCTCGGCGACATCCACTACGACCAGCACACCATCACGGGCAATTCCGGCAGTCGCATCGATGACATGGAGAAGGTGCTCCGCCTCACCGAGCAGGGCCGCATGGACACCAACGCCTCGGCCGGCGCGGTGGTCGGCATGAAGGCCTGCTCCGAGGGCGTCCAGGCCGTGGCCGAGGGGAAGATCACCAATAAGACGATTCTCTACCCCCAGCTTCCCGACCTGCCCCTGACCCGCATCCAGGACCTGCCCGGGATCGTCAAGTTCTCTCCCGAGGTCGAGAAGGAGGTCAGCGAGGGACTGTGGTCGCAGGAGGCCGAAAAAGAAATGCTCGATGACCTGCTGAAGATCTGAAGATCCCCTCGACTGGGGAAGGACGAGTACATTGCCCAAAGCGAAAAAGAGTCAGAAGAGCCAGCTCCTGAATTCCGAACGTCCCCTCGACGGGCGCGTTGGGGTCGTCACCGGAGCCGGCAGCGGGCTCGGCCGCGCCATCTCTCTCTTCATGATCGAGGCGGGAGCCACCGTCGTCGGTCTTGATGTCGACCGGGAGGCGCTCGATGCGACCAGCGCCGGGCAACCACCCGGGTGCTATCTGCCGGTCTATTGCGATGTGACGGATGAAGAATCGGTTGAAAAAGCCTTTGAGAGTGCCGCTGCCTCCACCGCTGGAATCGACTACCTGGTCAACGCGGCCGGAATTGCCCCGGCCTACCCGCTGGAGGATTTTCCTCTCGATGCCTGGCAGAAGACGCTCGATATCAACCTGACCGGGTATTTTCTCTGTGCCCGCGAGGCCGTGAGGCTCCTGAAGAAGCAGGGCCGTGGCGGTTCCATCGTCAATATCACCAGCAAGTCCGGCCTCGAGGCCAGCAAGTCGAACTCGGCCTACAACGCCACCAAGGCCGGCGAGATCCATCTCATGCGTGGCTGGGCGATGGAGCTCGGCGGCGACGGTATCCGGGTCAACTGCGTCGCTCCCGGCAACGTCTTCAAGGGCTCGAAGATCTGGAACGAGGAATACATCAAGGCCTGCGCGAAGAAGAAGGGGATCAAGCCCGAGGAGGTCATTGACCACTACACCGCGCAGTCGCCGCTGGGTAAGGAGATCGAGCCCGAGGATGTGGCGAGCGCAGTGGTCTACCTGCTCTCCGATGCCGCCCGGCGGATCACCGGCCAGGTGCTGGTCGTCGATGGCGGCCAGGTCATGGTGCGCTGAGCGGTTGGCGGGCTGAGGGAAAGTCGAGATGAGCTGGAGAACCGAGAACGAAGGTGGCGCCCTGCGTGTCGTGGTGACGAAGGCCCTGCCCGGCGAGCGCTGGGTAGAGGTGCTCACCGCCGCCGGCTGCGAGCTTGTCATCTCGACCTCGCGCGGCATCCTCTCCATCGATGAGATCTGTGAGGCGATGGGCGAGCGCTGTGATGGAGCGATCGGTCAGCTCACCGAGCCCTGGGGGGCGGAGCTCTTCGAGGCGCTGAAGCAGGCCGGAGGGCGGGTCTATTCCAATTACGCCGTCGGCTTCGACAACGTCGACCTCGCCGAGGCGACCGCGCGCGGCATCGCGGTGGGGAACACACCGGGGGTGCTCACCGAGACCACCGCCGAGATGGCCGTCGCCCTCACCTTCGCCGCCGCGCGCCGAAGCGGCGAGGCGGAGGTCTTCCTGCGCGCCGGGAAATACGATGGCTGGCTTCCCGATCTCTTCCTCGGCAAGCGCCTCTGGGGCGGGACGCTCGGCATCGTCGGTGCCGGCAGGATCGGCTCGGCCTACGCGAAGATGCTGGCGCCGGGCCACGAGCTCGACGTCCTCTACTGGGAGGTCGAGGAGCGGCCCGAGCTGGAGAGCTTCTTTGAGGGCTACAGTGAGCTCAACGCCGCACATGGCGGCCGCCGGCTCACCTGCCGCCGGGCTGAGAGCGTCGAGGGCCTCTTT
>JAKUSY010000644.1 GCA_022451445.1 Planctomycetota bacterium | reverse complement strand
GGTTTGCCGTCTACATGTCGGATACGATGACTATGCTCATGTGTCTGAGCAGGGAGATGACCTACAAAAACGGCCAGACTCCCAACATCCTCGACATCGCCGAAGACCTCGACCTGCCTCGGGAAGAGGTCCGCAAAGCTCTCAAGCTCTCCAAGCCGCCGGTTTCTCTCAACAACCCGCTTGGCGACGACGAGGAGAGCACCTTCGGGGACCTGATCGAGGACAAGGGCGCGGACTCGCCTACCATGTCGATCACCCAGGACATGCTGCGTGACCGTCTCGAGGAGGTGCTGAAGAGCCTCAGCCTCCGTGAACGGGAGGTCGTCAAGTTCCGCTACGGCATCGGCCGTGATACGACCTGCACCCTCGAAGAGTTAGGCAAGAAGTTCAAGGTCACCAGGGAGCGGGTTCGCCAGATCGAAATCCGCGCCCTCAAGAAACTTCAGCACCCCACCCGCAGCCGCTCCCTCGAGGGCTTCCTCGAATAATCGGGACCACCCGGACAGAACGCAACCGCGCTCCTTCCGACCCCCATTCCGGCTCCCTCTTGACAAGGCCGGCTCAGTGGTCCTTCAACCACCCCAGGACGCGCGTGCGCAGCGCCGGCAGGTCTTCCTCAAAGCGCTCCCTCAAAGCGCCATAGCGCGTACTCAACGCCTCCAGGCGGGGGTCTCCACCCAGCATCGAGAGGTTGGCGTGAATATTCAGTTCCGCCGCCCTGAAGGCCGCGTTGGAGAACTCCAGGGCAGCCCCGAGGTCGCTGTCGGCACCCAGGCGTACAGCTCCGATTGAGGCCGCATCGAGCAGGTTGTCGATCAGCTCGAAGACCTCCAGGCAGGCTGAGAGGGTATCGAGCGGGACGTTTGTCGCTTTCTCGGCGGCATCACAGAGCGCCAGCTTACGAGCGGTCTTCTCTTCTTCGCTTTCCTTCGGCAGCCTGAGAGCTGACATGAAATTATCGAAGACGGCGATGTCAGCCGCCTCCAGGGTTCGGAATCGTTCCGCCAGCTCCGTGGCGCTCTCGCCCGTCTCCTCGAGGATGGCCGGCCGGCACTCAGCGCCGGTGGCATCCGAGCCGCTGTCTCCCTCCATCTTCTGGAGTGAGATGCCCGTGACCATTCGCACCAGGGAGGTAGCAAGGAGGGCGACCCGCGCCGCGGCGGCTCCGCCGCCGGGAGTCGGAGTGGCCGCGGCAAGGGACTCGGCGAAATCCCGTCCCGATTCTGTTTCCGGTTGATTCGTCATCTGGCTACTGCGCTTTCTGGCGGTAAAAATACACCGCCCCACACCTGCTTTCAAGACAGCCTGTCACCGTAGGACTGCGGAATCGTCTCATTTTTCATCAATTCCCGCAGCAGGGTCGTGGCATAGGAACCACGGGGAAGAAAAAATTCCAGCACCATCCCCTCTGCATCCAGGTGCCGGCTCAACTGGGTGACGGGGACACGCAGGGGACGCCGCCCTCCCGCCAGGCGCCAGCCCTGCTGCAGATGGTGGAAATCCTCGTGCCTCAGGCGCTGCCCTCCGAGCACCCCCGATTCCACCTCACCGGCATAGCCCCTGGGAATACGCATCTTCTTGCCGAACATGGGCCCGGTAGGGCTGATCTCGAATTTTTTCAGGCGCTCCTGCTCGGCCGCGGGATCCTCGACATAGAAAGTGACCCCATCGTCATGCCGGTGGGCGACATCTCCTTCAAAGAGCCTGCCCGGATCTCCCCCGGCTGACCGCATGCGCTCCTCGAGTACCGTATTGAAGAGATAGGACTGGAAGGCTGAAAAATAGAGCCGCATGATATTGCGCTGCACCAGCCTGGCAGCGCCCTTGTATTTCTCCCCGACCCGCAGCAGGTAGGTCAGCAGCTTCTTCTCTTCCCGGTAGCTCCCGGGGAATCGCTCCAGGGCTTCCCGCCAGCGAAACTGGAGAAAGAGATAGCGCGCGGCGACGACAGCCGGATTCTTCTCCGTAGCGGACGGATGCCCGAGAATCCGCCTGATGGCGGCGCGGCTGTCCTTCAACAGAAAGGCGCGCCCGATCCAATGCGAATCGCCGCGATTTCCAAAACGCTGCGGACCGAAATAATTAGTAAGACCCAGCCCCTCGATCCGCTCCAGGATTGGCTTCGCGAGTTCAT
>JAKUSY010000643.1 GCA_022451445.1 Planctomycetota bacterium | reverse complement strand
GATCATGAGGACAGCGAGCTTCGGTGAGATGCCCTCGATGTTGCCGTTTTCGAGGCGCCAGAGGACGTGCTCGGTGCGGTCGCCGCTGATGGCGAGGTTCAAGGCGGTGCGCCTGGCGTAGTACTCGTCCCAGACCGGCTTGCCGGCCTTGTCCCACCAGTGGGTGATGGAGTCGCCGATCATGAGGAGATCGACGTTGCCCTGCTTCGCGCGATCGTTCATGGCCAGGTGGCGCTGCAGCCAGGGTTTCTTGTGCCAGCGTGGCTCGGGGCGCGCCGAGATGATTCGCCCCTCCACCGGCATGCGCCAGGTGGGAATACTGATGCTGTCGTAGGTGACCGTGGTGGTCACGTCTTCGAGCTGGGAGCAGGCCGGCAGACCGACGTAGAAGGCGTGACCCATGTCGAGCTCGACGGAGCCGAGATTCTTCCACTTGAAGCCATCGTGCGACATGTAGGCGGTGAAGGTATTGCGAAAACGGATCAGCCGCACCCAGTAGGGAGTGCTCAGGCGGTTCTTCTTGATGACGTGGGCCTCGCTGAGCTGCTTCAGGCTGCCGGTGGTTGTCTCGCCGCCCTTTTCTTTGCGCGAGACAAGAGCGCCGCTCCAATGCGGCAGGAGCAGGGCCGAGGCGTGCAGGGAGTCGGCGTCGAGGGTCTTTCGCATCATCACCCCGGGCTTGGTCCACTGCGAGCTCATCGGCCGCACGATGCGCGCCGTGATCGTGCCCTGGCCGGACATGGGCGCGTAGACGAAATGGAACTCGTCGGCTTTGCCGCCGATGTCGTGGCCTTCGCCCTCGAGAGTAAAGTTCCTGCCGTTGTACTCGGTGTAACCCGGGATAGTGACCTTGCCGATGTCAGCCGCCAGCCAGGGCCCTGGCAGGCCGGCCATAGCGGAGACCTCGACAGACCCGGCGCTCAGACCGATTTCATTGACAGCGACGACGGTATAACGATAAAGCCTCCCCTTCTTCGCCGTGGTGTCGAGAAAGACGGGAGTCTCGAGGCCATCAGCGATCTTTTCGTAGTAGGGGCTACCGACCCTGACATTCCGGCCCACCTTATAGCTGGTCGCATCGGCACACCCAACCGGGGCAACCGACCGCACCCAGGAGAGCTGAAGGCCTTCTTTAAGGCTCCTGGCAACTAAGCCGGATGGGACACCGGGCCTGCCGACGGCTTTCGGTTTTTTAACCGCATCACGCCGATGCGCAAGGGTGCCGAGGCCGACATGGTCACGGTTGAAGCCCTCCGGCTCCAGCTTCCTGACGACACGAGCCGAATAAGGAGCCGGGATACCGCGACGGCTCGAGTAGTGATTCAGGACCCGCTCGAAAATAGGCCCGAAGCTGCCGCGGCTGACTTTCGAGATCTCGGTGTAGTTCTTATGCCGTCCGCCGCGTCCGTACTTGCCGGTTCGGTCGAGGTAGTCCACGAAGGGCACCTCTTCTCCGAGCCCGTACTTCGCCGTGTACTCAAAGCCCCTGAGAATCCTGTTGTCGCCCCAGCCGTAGAGGTCGACCCCCTGGTTCCAGGCCACCTCGGCGGCACAAGCCAGCAGGCCGATTCCAAGCTGCGCGTAGTGCTGGGCCCGGGTGGTCTCCTGGCACTGGCCGCTTTCGTTGATAACCATGTGCGGGATGCTGCCGTTGCCAGCGCCCGCCACGGCGTAGCGAACCGTCTCCTCGAACATCTCGCGCTTATCGCAATAAACCGCGATCGCCATGCGGGCCTGGAGAGCGGCCGTCTCCCAATTGCCGTTGGCGAAGTAGGCGTAGTGCTCGATGGTCGGGTCCCAAGCGTCGAGAAACCACTGGCCGCAGCGCTTCGCATCCTCCTCGGACCACCCCGAGTCGGTGTAGCGCAGGAGCTCCGCCGCGTTGGCGAACATGAAACCCTGCAGGCCGGAGGCGAGAACCCCATCGATGCCGGTGACCTTTTTCAATGAGCCAACCCAGGAGTTGAGCATATGGATCGCCTTGTCCGCATGGGCTTTCTTCCCGGTGGTCGCCCACATCAGCGCGTTCTGGTAGACGGCCAGGCCATCGCTCTCGGCTTCACCCTTGCGGATATTCGGTGCCCGCCCCCACTCGGGGAAGGGCCCCCGCATCCTGTACTCGGAACTGGCGTAGGGGCTCTTCTCG
>JAKUSY010000642.1 GCA_022451445.1 Planctomycetota bacterium | reverse complement strand
CGTTGGGATGGTTGCTGGGAGGATTGATGATGAAGTTAGCGGGCAGAGCCGATGTCGACTTCTTGCCGCCCTTGTCGCAATAACTCAACCAGGCTCCGAGATGAGGGTGCTTGTCGGCGCCACGCAATTCATAGGCTGTGCGAACGTAGTACTGCCCCTTGGCATGGGCACCGATGCGGCTCTTGCGGGAATTACAGATGGCTATCTTGTCCATGTGACCTGCGAGCTTCGGGAACCAGTTAGCGATCCGGATGCCGTCGACCTTGGTATCAATTGCCTGGGTCTGGCCGCGCGCCTTTTCAGGCAAATCCGGCCGGGGATCAAAGCTGTCCATATGGCTGAAACCGCCAGAGAGCATGAGGTAGATGACATGCCTGGCCTAGCCGAAACCGGGCATCTTTGCCGGGTCGGGACCATCGTCATCGCGCGGCGCGGCCAGAAGAGAGCCTGTCCCTCCAAGGAAGGATCCCGAAGCACCAGCGAGCGCCATCACAGAGAGGAAATCACGGCGAGCGAGCGATTCGAAATGTTCAGCGGAATTGCAGTTCGTTTTTTTCATGTTTTTCATATCAGTTCCTGTTTTACACCGTCCAGCGCCGGACTTTCCTTCAAGTTATTGCCAGAATTCCCTATTGGACAAAGCGAAACTCCTCGGTATTGATCAAGGCCCAGAATACGTCGGCCAGGCCCTTCTTGTCGGCCGGGTCGACAACAGAGACGATATCCGCCAGCTCATCAGGACTGGGCCGCCTTGAAAGAACTCCCAGGTAGAGAAGCTCAATTCGTTTCCTGCTGTCCTCTTCCGACAGGATGCTGTTCCAGAGAACCGCTCCCCTGCGGGACTGCCTCCCTTTCCTGCCCTCGTAGCTTTCGCTGAGCAGGTAACGGTCGACAAATCCGTTCATCAGGGTCAGGTTCTGGGGGACGTTCGACAGACGGTTGGAATTCTCGATCTGCTCCCTGTCGGATTGCCCGAAGGCGCGCAGGAAATGTCCCGCTCGCATGGGCTGGGAGAGTTCCGAGGCCCGCGCCAGGAGCTGGCTGTAGCCCACATGAATCTCGCTGTCCTCAAAGGCGCCCGCCTTGGTGTTTGAATACTTCTTGCTGCCCTTGACCTTCTCTGACCTGTCCTTCTTCAGGCCTTCGCCTGCGGTCGACTCTTCTTTGATGATGTCCTTGCAGAATTCATAAAGTTCGACCGGGGGGAGTTTACCGACATCCTTGAACCTCTCCTTGTCGCCATAGCGAAAGAAGCGTTTGCGGAAATCAACCTCGGGGACGATCATCGCCATGAGAGAATCCCAGATCTGTTCCGCGCTCATGCGTTTGAGGAGCGGCCCCGGGTAATGGTACGGCCACCCAGGCCTCGACTTGTCCTTTTCAGAAGGGGCCGGCGCCCAGGCCTGGCGCTGGTAGGCCCTGGTGTTGTAGAGGACCCGCAGGAATTTCTTCATGTCGAAGTCCCCGGCGAGCATTCGTTTCTCAAGCAGCGCCATCAGCTCCGGGTTGGAGGCTTCATCGGTGGCCTTGATGTCATCCCGGGTGCGATAGAGCCCCTGGCCGAAAACATATTCAAACAGGCGGTTGGCGATCACCCGGGTAAACATTGGGTTCTTCTTCGAAGTAAACCAGTCGGAGAAGGCCTGGTAGGGAGCCTTTTTCGCATCGGTCTTCAGCGCATCTCCAAAGGGCGTCTTGGGCAGAACCCTGTCATTCGGCTTGGCATTGCCGTACTGGTAGTTATCCGGCAGCACCGCCCAGGCCTTTTCTCCCCGGCGAAGCGAATAACCCAGGATGTAGTTCAACTCTTCCAGCATCCTGGCGGCCGATGAGTCAATGTTCTGTTCTGACCTGGAATCGTAGAATCCCTCTTCCCCTCGCTCCTTGACAAGATCCCGGCGCTCCCTGGCCCACATGCGCACGTAGTTCTGATAGATCCCCATATCGTAGCTAGTCCTGTCGGTACGCCGGATCTCATCCATGCTGATGTCTGTATACCGCGCATTCAGCTGTGCCCTCTTCCTTTCAGCGCTCTTCTCGTTGACGGGCACATCCTTCCAGGTAACCACAATCTTCCCGTCGACCTCTGTCTTGGTCGAGCGCCGCATCCGCAGGGAGTTTTCAAGGAATGCTTTCTTGCTCACCC
>JAKUSY010000641.1 GCA_022451445.1 Planctomycetota bacterium | reverse complement strand
CTGCAACGCGAGAACGAACGGCTGAGATCCCTGGTCTCCAACAGCGGCCAGCTGATTGGGAGCTCCCCGGCCATGGAGAAGGTCTTCCGGCTTATCGCCAAGGTCGCCCCCAGAGACACCTCGGTCCTAATCACCGGCGAGAACGGCACCGGCAAGGAGCTCGTTGCCCTCCAGATCCATGAGCAATCGGAAAAGAAGGACCAGGCCTTTGTGGCTGTAAACTGCGGTGCCATACCGCCAAACCTGGTTGAAAGTGAACTCTTCGGCTACGAGAAGGGAGCCTTCACCGGGGCAGATCGCACGACCCCCGGTAAATTCGAGCTCGCCAATGGCGGCACTCTTTTTCTGGATGAAATTGGGGATATGCCGATTGACATGCAAGTGAAGATCCTGCGCGCCTTGCAGGAAAGGAAATTCTACCGAGTTGGAGGCAAGGCGGAGATCGAGGTTGATATCAGGATCCTGTCGGCGAGCAACCGGGACCTGAAAAAGGCTATCGAGGATGGCGAGTTCCGCGAGGATCTTTATTTCCGCCTGGCGGTGGTAACCGTCGAGATACCTCCACTGCGGGATCGTGGCGATGACATCATTGAAATTGCCGAGCATTTCCTCGGCCAGGAAGGGGAGGGGATCGAGCTCTCCGGGGCCGCCGGCGAATGCCTGCGCCAATACCCATGGCCAGGGAATATTCGAGAGCTCAGAAACGCCCTCGAGCAGGCCGCCATCCTCGGCGATGGCAAACAGATCGCACCCTCTGACCTGCCGCCTGAAATCGGTAAAACAGGCCGTGGAAAAATGAAGTTCCTTCTCAAGCGTCTCGCTGAGGTTGAAAAGCAATATATACTTCACGCCCTGGAGGAGACGGGGGGCAATAAAGCGAAGACCGCCAGCCTGCTTGGAATCTCACGAGAGACCCTCTACCAGAAGATCAAGCAATTCGAGGCGTCCTGATCGGCTGTTCCCCGTATCCAGGAACGCCCCGGGCAGGCGGGGTGCTTCAGGATCTCCCGAGCAGGCGCTGGAGAAATCCCGGGCGATTTTCTCCCTCGCACTCTTCGGGCTTGTACAGGCTGCCCGGCATCTCGATGAGAATTTTTTTTATGATCGCGTCGCAGTCCACGCCCTCGGCCTCGGCATGGTACGTGGGAACCATCCTGTGGCGCAGCGCCGGAAATGCCATCTCATGGACGTCCCCTGCGTTGATCTCTGTGCGCCCATCCATCAGCGCCAGGGAGCGTGCGGAGGAGAGAATGGCCTGGATGCCCCGCGGGCCGGCGCCCCAGGAGATCCATTCGTTCACGAAGTCAGGAGCTTCCTCTGATTCAGGGCGGGTGCTCCGAACGATCTTCGAGACGTAATCCAGTATCCGCCGGGGGACCGTGATCTTCGCCGTCAAGGCGATAAGCTCCACGACAGCCTCTTTCGTGAGAAGCGGTTGGAGTGAGGGATCGTAGGAAGAGGTCGTCTGCTGAACGATTTCGAACTCTTCGGCCGCTTCCGGGTAGTCCATCTGGACACTCTGCTGGAACCGATCAAGCTGGGAAACGGGAAGAGGGTAGGTACCCTCCTGTTCAATAGGATTCTGGGTGGCCAATACGAAGAAGGGCCTGTCAATCGGGATATTGGTTCCGCCCACCGTAACCTGGCGCTCCTCCATGGCCTCCATCAAGGCGGCCTGGGTCTTTGGCGGCGTCCTGTTGATCTCATCGGCGAGAATCACGTTCGAAAAAATCGGGCCGCGCAGGAAATGAAACTCCCGTTTTCCGGCGTGATCTTCCTCGAGAAGCGAGGCTCCGATGATGTCACTTGGCATCAGGTCGGGGGTGAACTGAATCCTGCTGAAATCAAGGGTGAAAAGCTCCGCCAGCGACCGGACAAGCAGGGTCTTGGCGAGGCCCGGGACCCCAATGAGAAGGCAATGCCCCTCGCTGAAAACAGCCGCGAGCACCTGGGTGACGATAGCCTCCTGCCCAACGAAACGGGTCGCGAGGGATTCCCGCAACCTGGCTATGTCCGCGGAATGATCGGCGAGCGACTTGAGATCTTTTCTGTCGAATTCAAGACTCATTACCTATAGACATCTTTCAGATATTCCCACGCGGCATTCATTTTCTGAGGAGTGCAGGACTCGAGATTTACGAGTTTTTCTTCCTGCACCAG
>JAKUSY010000640.1 GCA_022451445.1 Planctomycetota bacterium | reverse complement strand
ATCGATGAGATGTTTGAGGTAGTGGATTCCCGCGGCCGAGTCGAAACCAGGCGGCAGGTCGACCCGCGCGACAATCTCATCGATTCTCGACAGGCCCTCCTCCTTCGCCCTCGCAAGCCTCTCGACGAGGAAGCGGCGGCCGCCGGCATCTTTCACCGCCTCCGGCCTGCAGGCCCAGAACGCGTAGCCGAACGGAAGACCAGTCCAGCGTGTCCACTCTGTTCCGAGATCCCTCTCGCGCCAGCCCGGACAGGAGCCGCCCGCAAGGGCCGCATCTCCGATGAGCAGCACGGCATCGAGCCCAGGAGCATTCCCGCGGCGGCCCGCCAGATAGTTCCGCATGGTAACGGGATCGCAGGGAACGAACTCAGGCTCCGCGCCCCAGACCTCCCGGAACAAAAGCCGGGTCAGCAATGACGAGGTCATCGAGCAGGTGTCGAGTCCGACCCGCCTCACCTCGCCGAGGCCCTCCCTGTGGTAGAGAATGATACTGCGCACCCCGCCATAGCTGGAAATTCCGATGCCCGGCACCACCAGGTAGCCCGTGCGGGCGGCACAGGCCACCACAGGGATCAGGGCGACATCGAGATCAGAGCACTCGAGCATCTCAGCCAGTCGGCTCGGGACGTGGTAGCCCAGGCTCAGCCCGTCGGTCTTTTCATCCAGGCCCCAGAGCAGCGGCAGCGCGTTCAAATAATCAATTCCACCCAGCCTGAGAAGGCCGTCACTGGAAGAGGCCGCGGAGCCCTGGATACCGTAAGATTCCTGCATGCAAACACACCAGAATTAAAATAGGGTTGATCAGAATACAGGGGGCTGATTATAGAGACCTGTAGCGACGGTTGACAAGGAAGACAACCCGTACGAGCATCAGCAGGACCATGAAAAAGGCGCGAAGATAATGTTCGGGCGCAAGAACAGACGCCGGGTAAGGAACTACCTGGCCGGAATCCTGGGCCCCCCGCTGGTGAGGCTCTGGGGCTGGAGCCTCAGGAAGCGAATCCTCTCGGAAGAGCTCGAGGAAAAAGATGGCTGGATAACCGTGCCGGGATTGATCGTCCTGGTATGGCATCAGCGCTTCTTCACACTGGCCACCAGCCTTGCCAAGGCCCTTGCCGACTTCCCCGATACCGGCTTCAAGACCCTGACCAGCCCCCATGCGGATGGAGAAATGATGGCCAGGATCGTCAAGGGACTCGGGCTGGAGGTCATCCGGGGCTCAACCACGCGAAAATCCGTGAGCGCTGTCAGGGAGCTGCTCCGCACCCATCATGAAGACGTAAGAATCGTCATAACCCCTGATGGCCCCCGGGGGCCACCCCGAAAACTCCCGCAGGGCGCGATCTATCTCGCCTCGAAAACAGGGCTTCCAATCCTGGTCACCGGTATCGGACTCTCGAGCAGCTGGACCTTCAATTCCTGGGACCGCTTCAAGCTTCCCAGGCCCTTCAGCCGCACCCTGCTGCGCTGCGGAAAACTGATCAGGATCCCCGCGGATCTTGACCGCGAGGGCATCGAAGAATGGCGCGTAAAGGTCGAGAAGACCATGTGCGAATTCGGCGATGATACGGATGACCGCTTCGAGGAGCTCTACAGTGGCGCCGGCAAGCTGCGCGGAATGCGGAAGACCCCCGGATAAATCGCCGCGGGAAACGCCCTGAGGGCCCTCAAAACGATTATTTCACCCTCCGGCACGCTTCCCGGCTTGCGATGGGAAGCGTGAAGAAATAGAATTCATCCGCCTGGTATGCCGCAAGTTTCGAGGGTCCTAGGACACCGTGAATGGATAATCCCCGAGCAGGAACTTTCTGCCTCTTGCTGGCTATCGGGCTGGGCGTCTGGAGTGTCGTCAACAGTCTCGACCAGGGACGCAAGAGGCTGACCCTTCACGACCCCTCCAGTGCCGCCCCTCCCCCCCCGGCAGACGCCGTAAGTGAACCGCGCGACACGCCCGAAGCGGCCCACTCCATCATCGAAACCCTCGACCCCGCCCACCTCGCCGAGGGCCGGATTGTCGATCCCCGGGGAAGACCCGTAGCGAACGCCCGCGTACGCTGCGGCGACATCAAGACCCGTTCCGACCACCGCGGTCTCTTCAAGCTGCCGAGGGGCAGCGAGAAGATAGAGATCTCCCACCAGGATTTTTTTCCGGCCACTCTCGAATCCCTCT
>JAKUSY010000064.1 GCA_022451445.1 Planctomycetota bacterium | reverse complement strand
TGAAATGGATGGCCTGTATACTTCAGGGCAGACGGCCCAGGACGACATGAAATTCGGAGTCCGCGACTGTCACGGTCGCGGGGGCGTCACGTCCAGGGGGGATCATGAGATCACACAGAAAAAAAACGAGCCGCCTGGAGCCAGGGCGTGTTCCCGCGCTCCCGGTTCCGGCCGTGATGGCCCTCGCGCTGTGCTGTTTCTGGAGCGGGGGGTCGTTCGGGGCTTCGCTGGTTCCGCCCGGGAACTACGGCGAGCTGGCGCGGGCAGCCGATGCGGTGGTCTTCGCCCGCGCCCGGGCATCGAGCGCGGCTGGACGGGGCAGGCTGGTTTTCACCACCACGGAATTCGAGGTGCTCTCGAGCTATTCCGGGCCCGCTGCGGCGGGCGATGTCATCACGGTGGAGACCCCCGGCGGCGAGCTCGAGACGAGATCGTGGTTTGTACCGGGCTCCCCGGATTTCTCTGAAGATGAAAATTACCTGCTCTGCCTGAGCAGGAAAACCGATCGTCTCTGGATTCCGACGATGCTCTTCTACGGACTCCTCATCGAGACCGTCGATGCCGCGGGCCGTGAAATCCTTGCGCCGACAGGAGAACATCGGGGGGGCCTGCTGCCGAGGCCTGATGGCGCTGAGGTGGAGCCGCCCGGTCCGTGGGACAAGGCGGCCTTCCTGGGCTACCTGCCGGAGCTCCTGGCCTCCGACGCCTGGGATTCCGAGGGCCTGCGCTCGATGTCCGGCCCTTTCGTCTTCGGCGATGGGGGCGGGGCTGAGCAGCCGGAGGGGTGCTCGATCTTCTCGGACAACGGACGCAAGATGCGCTGGCAGAAATTCGATCGGGGCGAGTGGGCGACAATCTACGGCAACAGCCCGGGCGATCCCTCCGTACGTGACGGCGGTTTCTGGGTCGTTCAGCAGGCTATGGAGATGTGGATGGATGTCCCGGGCACGAGCTGCAACCTCTATTTCGGCGGTTCCAGCGACGCCTCGGTCAATTGCGCTGCCGGCCAGGGAGCCGAGAACAACTTCATCCTCTTCGGCGATCCCTGCTCCGATATAGCCGACATCGAAGGCTGCGGCGGGGTGCTCGCCTACGGCGGTCCCATCACCACGCGGACCCACACCTTCGATGGCGAGAGCTGGCTCACCATCACCGGCTGGTTTGTCGTGGTGAATGAGGGCGTGGGCTGCCTGGGGACGGGCGGCTACAGGCGCATGCTGGCGCACGAGCTCGGCCACGGTCTCGGTTTTGGCCACGTCGAGGACTCGCGCGCCCTGATGTACGCGTCCTGCTGCAGGGACATCAACGACACCGACAGGGTCTGCCTGCGCTACGCCTATCCGGCCCGGGAGGAGGTCAATGAGCGGCCGCAGGCGGTGGCCGGCGCCGATCTCGATGTCGTCGTGCTGGGCGACACCGTTCGTCTCGGCGGCCGGGTCAGTGATGATGGGCTTCCCGAGGGAGGGGACCTGGAGACCACCTGGATGGTTATCAGCGGTCCCGGAGAGGTCACCTTCGCAGACGCCTCCTCCGCCGAAACGATCGCCTCCTTTTCAAGGTCGGGGCAGTACGTTCTCTCCCTGGTTGCCCACGATGGCGAGCTGCTGCACGTAGACCAGGTCGAGATCGAGGTGGAGGTGCTCCTGGGCAGGCAGGCGAGGGCAAGCTTCCAGCAGGGCGCCGACGGCTATACCGGAACCGTCGACACCTATCTCGATGAGGCTTCACCGGAGAGGGAGAACAGTGGAGCTGAGGTTCTTCGTGTCGACAACGACACGCCCGGGGGCTCCGGCAATTCGAACCAGGCGCTATTGCGTTTTGACTCGATTTTCGGCTCCCAGCTCGGCCAGCTGCCGCCCGGCACGGAGATCGAGCGTGCCTGGCTCGAGCTGGACACCGCCAACTCCGGCGATGGGGCGGCGGTATACAGGATGATCGAGCCCTGGACGGATCTTGATACATGGGCCAGCTTTGGAGGTGACGGCATCGCGGCCGGTGTTGAGGCCGTATCCGAACGCCAGGCGGATGTGGTCGGCAGCGGGGGCCTGGTGGAGGTCGACGTGACCGAGAGCCTGGCGCTGTGGTCGGGAGAGCCCGGCTCCAACAACGGCTGGGCCTTTCTGCCGGCGGGTTCCGACGGCTGGCGGTTCGCCTCTTCCGAGAACGAGGAGGCTCCTCCGAGGCTGCTGGTGGAGTATCCGCTTGTGGCGACGAGACGGCATGTCTCCGTAGGAGATGAGTGGGCTTATTTCAAGGGAACCAGGGCGGTAGCGGCCGGCTGGAGGGAGGTCGACTTTATCCCCGGGGACTCCTGGCTTAGAGGACCGAGCGGGATCGGGTTCGGGGATGGAGATGACGCGACCATCCTGGGCGATATGGAGGACCGCTACCTGGCGGTTTATTGCCGCCGCGTCTTCGAGGTCAACAACCCCGGCATCGTCAGGGAGCTGGAGCTCAGTATCGACTACGACGATGGTTTCGTGGCCTATCTCAACGGCAGCGAGGTCGCCCGCTCGGAGAACATGGGCGCCCCCGGCAGCCCGGTCACCCGGAATTCCCGTCCGGATTCGAGTCACGAGGCGGGGGAGCCCGAGGTGTTCTCCCTGCCCCCGGCCCTTCTTCGAGCCGGTCCCAATGTGCTGGCTGTGGAGGTACACAATAGCGCGATCGGCTCCGGGGACCTCTCGATGATTCCCCGGCTGGAGGCCTCCTATGTCATGGTCGGGGGGAATTCAACCTGGCGGTACCTGCCTGGATCCGGGGCGCTTGCCGATGGCTGGAGCGCACCGGGTTTTGACGATTCCGCCTGGGCGAGCGGTCCGGCGGGGCTCGGCTACGGCGATGGGGATGACCTGACGGAGCTCACGGACAAGATGGGCAGCTATGTCAGCGTTTTCTGCCGCAGGTCATTCCGGATCGACTGCCCGGAGGAGATCAGCCTGGCGGCCCTGACGACCATCTACGACGATGGGATTGTTCTCTATCTCAACGGAGAAGAGCTGGGCCGGGCCAATATGCCCCGGGGGGCGGTTTCGCGCGGCACCCTGGCCTCGAGTTCCGTAGAGAGCGCGGTCGGCACCCTCGACCTCGACGGAGGGCTCCTGCGCCGGGGGGAAAACGTCCTGGCCGCCAGCGTCCACAACTCCAGCCGAAACAGCTCCGACCTATCCTTCATGTTGCGCCTTGTCCCGTCTCTCGCTCCGGAGGCTCCCTGCGCTGAGGAGCCCGCGGTGGAGTCGCCTCTCCTGCGCCGCGGTGACGTGAGCGCCGAGGGCCAGCTTGACATCACCGACGCGGTCAATATTCTCCTCTCTCTCTTCGCCGGTGAGTTTGACCTGCGCTGTCCGGATGCCGGAGATGTCGATGACGATGGGATGATCCTCATTACCGATGCGGTGCGGTTGCTCGGTTATCTCTTTGGCGGAGGTGAGCCGCTGCCGCCCCCCGGGCTCGAGTGCGGCGAAGATCCCACCGCCGATGAGCTGGGTGATTGCGAGGAGAGCGCCTGCGAGACGTGAGCTGGCTGTGGCGCCGCGCCGGGCATCGAGGATGCTGATTGCCGAAGAGTCCATGCGGGGGTTAGACTCCGTTTCCTGATGAGCAAGACAACGCCAGGCTGGTGTTTTTCTATCGAGGGGGGCGGCCCCTTTACCGATTGTGTCGCCCGGACCCCGGATGGGGAGCTCCGCACCCTGAAGGTGCTGAGCTCGGCGGCCCTCAAGGGCAATGTGGACGCCGCGGATGGGCGCGGCATCCGCGATCCGGGTCTCCGCCGCGCCCGGGATGATATTTTCCGGGGTTTCCAGCTGCGGCTCCTGGATGCCGATGGCGTCGAGCGGGAGCGGGCGGAGGTGACAGGCTCCCTTGGCGCCGATGGGTCGATCTCAACGGCCGCGGAGCTCCGGGGCCTGGCCGCGGCCCGCGCCTGGGAGCTGGTCTCCCCGGAGGAGGCGCCGCTTTTGTGCATGCGGCTCCTGATGGAGCTTCGCCTGGATGAGGAAATCGGGGAGGCGGCTCTGCGTCTCGGTACCACCCGCGGAACGAACGCCCTGCTCGAGCGCAGCGGAGCGCGAACAGCCATCCTCACCACGCCCGGGTTTGCCGACCTGCTCCTGATCGGCAACCAGGACAGGCCCCGGATTTTTGACCTGGAGATAAAGAAGCCAGCCCCTCTTTTTGAGGAGGTTTTCGAGATTCCCGGCCGCATCAGCGCCGCCGGGGAGGAACTCGAGCCGCTGGATATCGAGCTGGCCGCGACCCGGCTCGCCGAGCTGGAGGCGGCGGGGATCGAGGCCGTCGCCATCTGCCTGCTGCATTCGCTGGCGAACCCGGGGCACGAGGAGACGATTGCTGAGCTGGCGCGTGGGCACGGTTTCGCCGAGGTGGCGCTCTCGAGTCGTTCCTCCGTCTCTGCGAGGATGGTGTCTCGCGGCGATACGGCCCTGGTCGATGCCTACCTCGCCCCGGTGATCAGGGGCCATGTCGATTCCATCCGCGCCTCCGCTCCCGCTGTCGAGCTGCGGCTGCTCACGAGCGCCGGGGGGCTCTGTTCTCCAGGCGCTTTTTCCGGTAAGGATTCTATCCTCAGCGGGCCTGCCGGCGGAGTCGTCGGTTCCGCCCATGTCGCCGAGCAGGCGGGCTGCGCCCGCGCCATAGCCTTTGACATGGGAGGAACCAGCACTGATGTGAGCCGCTGGGACGGCGGCTTCGAGATGGAGAGCGAGACGGTGAAGGCCGGAGTACGCATCGCCACGCCCCTCCTGGCGATCGAAACGGTCGCCGCCGGCGGCGGCTCGATCTGCGGTTTCGATGGTGAGAAGCTCACCGTAGGGCCCCGCAGCGTCGGCTCGGTGCCGGGCCCCGCCTGCTACGGGGCGGGGGGCGAGCTGGCGATCACCGACATGAATTTTTTCCTCGGCCGAATTCCGCCCGCCCGGTTTCCCTTTCCCCTCGATGCGTCCGCGGTTGCCGGCCGGCTCGAGACCCTGGCCGCCACCCTGCGTGAACGCGGCTACCGCCGGGACCCCGAGGAGCTTGCCGAGGGCTACATCGACATCGCCAACCAGCGCATGGCCGCGGCGATCCGAAAGATCAGCCTCGCGCGCGGCTATGATGCGCGTCAATACCCGCTGGTGGCGTTCGGAGGGGCGGGGGCCCAGCATGCCTGTGCCGTCGCTGCCGGGCTGGGTATCCGTAAGGTCCTGGTCCCGGCCCTGGCCGGGGTGCTGAGCGCGCAGGGGGCCTCGCAGGCCGACGTCACGAGGATTGCCGAGAGCCCGGTGCTCGAGACCCTCGACAGTGTCTCGCCCCGGCGCCTCGAGGAGCTCCTGGCGGAGCTCGAAGAGCGGGCCAGGCGAGAGGTATTGGCGGACGGGGTGGGCGAAGACCGGGTCGAGCCGCCCCGGTGCAGCCTGGACCTGCGCTACAGGGGGCAGGACTCGGTCATCGAGCTGGAGACCTCGCCGGGCGAATACAGGAAAGATTTCGAGGCCGCCCATGAGCGCCTCTACGGTTTCATCCATCCGGAGCGGGAGCTGGAGCTGGTGACGGTGAGAGTGAAATGTACCGGCCGCGCAGGGGTCGCCATCTCCGCAGCCGCCGATGAGCCGACCGTCGCGATCGATGAGGAGAAGACGCGCAGGGTTTTCTTCGGGGGAGAATGGAAGGATTCGACCGTACGGGATGAGGCCTCCCTCGGGGAGGGAGAGAAGGTCGCGGGACCCGCGATTCTCATCTCGGCTTACCACACCATCGTCGTCGAGCCCGGCTGGACGGCGATCCGCCACTCGTCGGGACACCTCTTGCTCGAGACCGCGGGTGAAGAAATCCGGGGTCCCGAGCGCGAGCACGACGATGAGCCCGATCCTGTCCAGCTGGAGATCTTTCATCAGCACTTCGCCTCGATCGCCGAGGAGATGGGGGTCGCCCTCGAGCATTCGGCGGTTTCGACCAATGTGAGAGAGCGGCTCGATTTTTCCTGTGCGGTCTTTGACCGCGAGGGGGGCCTCGTGGCCAACGCCCCGCACATCCCCGTGCACCTCGGAGCCATGGGGGAGTGCGTCCGGCAGGTGTCCAGGCGGGTTCCGGAGATCTCTCCCGGCGATGTCATCGTCACCAACGATCCTTTTCTCGGCGGCTCACACCTTCCCGACATTACCGTCGTGACCCCGGTATTCGATGGGGCGGGAGGTGAGCTCCTCTTCTATACCGCCAGCAGGGCTCACCATGCGGAGATCGGAGGCCGGCGGCCGGGCTCCATGGCCCCGGACTCGAAGAACCTCTCCGAGGAGGGGGTGTTGCTGAAGGGCTTCAAGGTGATCGAGGCCGGCCGTCCCCGGCTCAGCGAGCTCGAGAGAGTTCTACGCTCCGGTCCCTGGCCATCGCGTTGTCCGCGGGAGAACCTGGCGGATATCGAAGCCCAGGTCGCCGCGAACAGGGCCGGCGCAAGACGTCTCGAGGAGCTGATAGCGGCCCGGGGGCGTCGGACTGTCCTGGGCTATATGGCGCACATCCAGGCCGCCGCCCGTCGTCTCATGGAGGTTCATCTTGAGGAGCTGCCGCGGGGAGAGCGGGTATTCGAAGACGAGCTCGACGATGGAACGAAGATCGTGGTGAAGCTGGAGATCGGCGGGCGGCGGGCCCGTCTCGATTTCAGCGGTACGGCGCAGGTGCTCGACAATAACTTCAACGCCACCCCGGCGATCGTCTCGAGCGCGGTTCTCTATTGTTTTCGCTGCCTCATCGACGGTGACATTCCGCTCAATGCCGGGGTGCTCGAGCCCCTGGATGTTCTCCTCCCGGAATGTTTTCTCAACCCGCCGGCCGCGGAGGACCCCGCGGAGTGCGCGGCGGTCGCGGCAGGGAACGTCGAGACCTCGCAGAGGCTTGTCGACGTGATCCTGGGCGCTCTCGGCGCCGTCGCCGCCAGCCAGGGGACCATGAACAACCTGCTGTTTGGAAACGACAGCTTCGGGTATTACGAGACCATCGCCGGAGGCGCCGGTGCCGGCGCGGGGTTCGCCGGAGCGGCTGGAGTGCACACCCATATGACCAATACCCGCATCACCGATCCGGAGGTCCTCGAGCGGCGCTACCCGGTGCGACTGCGCCGCTTCTGTCTGCGGCCCGGATCAGGCGGAGCGGGAGAATATCCCGGCGGAGACGGCATCGTCCGGGAGCTCGAATTTCTCGAGGAGGTCGAGGTTTCGATCCTCAGTCAGCGCCGCTCGAGGGGACCCTATGGACTCGAGGGGGGGGCGGCCGGGAAGCCCGGCCGCAACTCCCTGCTGCGTGCCGGCTCGGAGGATTGGGAAGAGCTTCCCGCGGTCACGACCTTCAGCTCGGGGCCGGGTGACAGGCTGCGCATCGAAACGCCAGGCGGCGGCGGCTGGGGTGCGCCGGCAGGGAGCTAGCCGCCCTCGCCGTCTTTCCCGGCTGCTTCACGGCGCACGAACTCGGCGACCCCTTCTCTCCAGGGGGGCAGCTCTATAGCGTCCCGGCGCGCCGTGGCCAGCTCGGAGTTCGCCGGACGCAGGGCCGGGCGGGGGAAGTCACTTGTTCGCGCCGCCGCCAGCGGTGTGGAGATCCCCAGCCGGGTATAGATTTCACGCACGAAATCCAGCCGGCTGGCGCCGCCGCTGCCGGCGATGTGATGGGTTCCGAAATTTTCCGACCCGGCGAGCAGGGCGAGAGCGGCTGTGAGATGGGGAACGTAGGTGGGTGAGCCGCGCTGGTCCTCGGCGATGCGAACCTCTTCGTTGTTTCGGGCAAGCTCCAGGGCGTTCTTGGCGAAGCTTGCTCCCCTATTGTCGTAGAGCCAGGAGGTGCGGACGATGAAATGGCGGGGATTGAGCCGGCGGATCTCTTCCTCCCCGGCGAGCTTGGTTTTCCCGTAGACCGAGAGAGGGGCGGGGGTGTCGTTCTCGTCGTAGGGCTCGCCCTTGGCTCCGTCGAATACGTAGTCGGTGGAGAGGCTCAGCAGGATGGAGTCCTGCCGGCGGGTTTCCTCCGCCAGGTTTCGCGGACCGTTCGTATTCGCTGCCCGGGCCGCGTCGGGCCGCGTCTCGGCGCCGTCCACGTCGGTGAAGGCCGCTGCGTTGATCACGAGTCCGGGCCGGTGTCTTTCGAGAGCCTCCCTGACGGTCCCAGCGGAGGAGATGTCGAGCTCTTCGCGGGTGAGCGCGACAACCTCCCATTGTTCCGGCGGGCGAGCCGCAAGGGCTTCGCCCAGCAGACCTCCCGCCCCGGTGATCAGGATCTTCAAGACTCTTCCTCCCCGGCCCGGGAGCGGTCGCCGAGGCGGTCCGACAGGTCGGTGAGCATCACTCCGGCGCGGTCCTTTTCCGAGAGGATGGGCTCCGCCAGGGGCCAGTCGATCGCCAGCTGGGGATCGTTCCAGGCCAGGGTGATTTCATCGTCGGGATTCCAGGCGCCGCTGACCTTGTAGCTCACCTGGGCGCGGTCTCCCAGCACGCAGAAGCCGTGGGCGAATCCTGCCGGGATGTAGAGCTGGCGGAAGTTCTCCGCCGAGAGGGTCGCGGCCACCCATTTGCCGAAGGTCCCCGAGCCGGGACGGATATCGACGGCCACATCGTAGATCTCTCCCTCGTTCACGCGAACTAGCTTCGTCTGCGGTTGAGCGGCCTGGGCGTGGAGGCCCCGCAGGACTCCGCGGGTGGAGAGGGAGTGGTTGTCCTGCCCGAAAGGGTCATCGATTCCCGCCTCCTTCCAGGCCTCGGCGTTATAAGATTCGAAGAAGAAGCCTCGTTCATCCCTCCGGACTGGTGGCTCAATGAGGATGACCTCCGGGAGGGCCTGGGGGAGAAAGCGGAGCTGGCCGCCGTCTTCCCCGCGTCCCTCGTCGAGGGGCTTCGCATTCTCGTCACTCATTCCATAGCCTCTTCTGACGTTAGATTTATTTGCCGGTATATATAACTATACTCCGCTGGGGGGAGCCTTCTTCAAACTTATCCGGTGGCGGGCGGAGACCTGTCCGGACGTCATGGCCTTGGAATTAGCTTGACCTTTACCTTCGCCGGAGAAAAAAAGGTTTCTTTCATACTTTGAAGCGAACAGTCCAATGGCCCAACACGAAAGCTCTACGCAGGATCGCGCCGTGGCGCTCAGGGAGACGCTGGTTTCCCTGCGCATACTTGGCGAAAAAGATCTCTCCGCCCTGAAGGGGTGTCTCAAGCGGGTCGCGCCCGAGGATGTCGCCGTGGTGCTGGGCGATCTCGACACGGAGGAGCGGCTGGCCATCTTCAAGGCGCTGCCCTCGGTCGAGAGCCGGGCGACGGTTCTCGAAGAGACCGATCAGCAGACCCGCACGGACCTGCTGGAGGGTTTGAGCGAAGAGGAGCGCAGCGAGGTCATCGGGGAGATGCCGGTCGACGATCTGGTCGATGCCCTCGACGAGCTTCCAAGGGATGAGCAGGAGCGGATCATCGCCGACCTCGAGTCGGAGGAGGCCGAGGATGTTCGCGAGCTTCGCCGGTACGAGGCCGACAGCGCCGGCGGCATGATGACCTCTGAGTTCCTGGCTGCGCCGCTGGGCGCCACCAGTGGCGAGGCGCTGGCGACCATCCAGGGCAACCTCAACGCCGAGGTTATCAGCTACGTCTACGTCACCTCGGGGGAAGGAAAGCTCGAGGGGGTGGTCTCGATCAGGGATCTCCTCAAGGCGCGTCCCGAGACCTCCGTCGAGGAGCATATGGAGACCGACATCGTCAAGGTGGAGGTCGATACAGACAGGGAGGAGGTCGCCGCCGCTGTCGACAAGTACAACCTTCCGGTCATTCCCGTGGTTGATTCCAGCGGCAGCATTCGTGGAATTGTCACCTTTGACGACGTGCTGGACGCGGTCCAGGATGAGCATAGCGAGGATATGCTTCGAATGGCTGGAACGACGGCTATTCATCCTTATTACGAACCCATCCATGTGGGAGTGGCCAAGCGTCTCCCCTTCCTGCTGGTGACCCTTACCGGTTGTATCGGAGTGCTGCTGGTGCAGAACCATTTCAGGGAGGTCATCACCGGAGACGGATCCGATGAAAGCCGCCTACTCATGCTGCTGGTGCTGCTTCCCATAGTCCATCTCATCAGCGGACTGTCGGGAAATGTCGCTGTGGTCACCTCGACGGTATTCGTCCGTGGCCTGGCCACAGGGGAAATCTATCCGGGCCGAATATCCCGCGCCGTGTGGCAGGAATTGCTGATCGGCCTGGTGGTCGGCCTGGTGATCGCCGTGCTCGTAGGTCTGATCCTGTCGGTCTTCTTCCAGACTATGTACGAATCGAATACGATCGCGGTGGTGGTCTGCGGTCTCTTCGTATCGATCGCCTGGGCGGCCGCGATCGGCGCCCTGGTTCCGGTCTTCTGCAGGCGGGTGGGCATCGATCCGGCGATCGCCTCCGGGCCCTTCGTGACGATCACGGTCGATATCTCCGCCTCGTTCATCTTCCTGCTCTTTGTTCTGCTGATGCTCAGCGGCCAGGCCGCCGCGGCCTCCTGACTCATGGGCGCCAAGGAGCTGGCAGTGGGAGTGGACCTGGGCGGCACGAAGATCGCTGCCGGGGTTTTCGATTCCGGCGGCGGCCTGCTGGGCGAGCTCATCGTCGAGCTCACCCGGGCTGACGGTCCGGCCGAGGCTACCAGCGAGGCTCTTCTGGCAGCGGTACAGCGGGCGCTCAAGAGCGCGGCGGTCGACGC
>JAKUSY010000639.1 GCA_022451445.1 Planctomycetota bacterium | reverse complement strand
ATAAAGATGATTTGGATCCATATCCTGACGATTTCTTTGCGCACCTTACGGCTGAGGATATTCCTAATGTGTCAGCAGAAGATTTACATATTGGTGGTGATTTTGAACTAACTCCCGAAGCTCGACGATGACCTGTGGAAAGCCAGAGCTAATGTCGCTGATGGCGTAGTTGCGCATAAGGAGCTCGCCAGAGAGCTGAGGGACCTCAAGGGTCTTATCGTCGGTGAGAACCGTATCGAGGAATTCAACGATACCAGCGCCCTGAAAGAGAACGTGAAGTCGACCCATCTTTCCAGCGTTCTCAGTTCGATCAATCAGGCCAACAAGGATCTCAACAGGAAGCCTCATCCGGAATTCGCCAACCTGCTTGATCCCTACTCCCAGTTCCCTGGAATCTTCAAGGAGTACCAGGGCATTCGCGACGAGGCTATAGCCGAGCGGGATACGGCGGACAAGACCTTTACCGCCGCTATCGCGAGCCGCGAAGAGACGATCAAGACGATTACCAAGGACCTGCAGGAGCAGAGAGCCCAGGTGGCCGAGGCCCAGCAGCAGTACGAAGACTGCCAGAGTACTCGCCTGACGGTCGTTGATCGCCTGAAGCAGGAGTTCGAGGACAAGGAGGAGGAGTGGACCGAGAAAGAGCTGAGCTCGAATCGTCAGCTGCAGCGTAAGGACTCCGAGATCAGCACCTTGCACATTCTCGTGAAGAAGTTGCAGTCGAAGGACCGCCAGCTCCTCACCCTCGCTGATGCCCATCCTGACGGGAAGCTCGTTCACGTGTCCAACGACCTGGGCAAGGGCTGGGTGAACATCGGCCGCAAGAACCATCTCAAGAACGGCCTGATTTTCAGGGTCTATCGTCCGAGCAAGGGTGGTAAGAAGCTGTTCAAGGGCCGGGTGGAAGTTCGCCAGGTCGACGAGCTCTCCGCCGAGGTCAGGGTTATCGAAGAGGTCGAGCCCCTGAGAAATCCGATCGCCGCGGGTGACCTGATCACCAGTCCTTTCTACGACCAGAAAGAAGAGCCGATCTTCGTCTTTGCCGGAACCAAGCTTTCCAGCCAGGAGATGACCGAGGATTTCCTTCGGGCCAAGCTGACCGGCTATGGCGTCCTGGTCAAGGGCAACGTGGACATCAACACGAGCTATCTCGTGGCTCTCGAGGACTACGAGAAGACTACCGAGTTCAAGGTGGCCGAGCGTCTTGGAGTTCCTATCCTTCGCGAGAAGGAGCTCATGGAATTTATCGGTTACTGATCAAGGTAGAGTCGGTTCTTTGCAGCCCGCCCCGAAGTGGGGTAGAATCG
Source organism: Planctomycetota bacterium (assembly GCA_022451445.1). Classification (GTDB taxonomy): domain Bacteria; phylum Planctomycetota; class UBA8108; order UBA8108; family UBA8108; genus UBA8108. Next base: position 865 of record JAKUSY010000639.1, on the reverse strand, counting down.
CTCCCTTTGATAGGCAAGCCTTTGTGGCGTCCGGACAGGTGTCTTGCACCGCGTTTTACCCGTCTCCCGAGCTTTGTAGCTTGATAAGGCGGCGTGGAGTCCCCTTTTCTGTTGAGGTGGGCAGACGCGGAGGCAGCTGCCGAGTCGCGGCGGCAAAGGGCGGGGAAAGCCGGAGATAACAGCCGCTTTCCCGGCTTGAACTTTGTCACCAACGGGGTTTCGGCTCTTCAAGGTCATTTACCTGGAGCGGCCGGATTCGTTCCTCAAGGCAGGATAACCCAAGTAATCCAGATTGTCCTGGCAACCCCAGGTGACTGAGGTGGTGTTATGCGCGAAGTACGCATGACTTTCGGGCAGCATCTCGAGGAACTCCGCAAAAGGATCCTCTTCGCCCTCCTCTACGTGGTCGTTGGCGTGGTAGTGGCTCTCGCCATCGAGAAGCCGCTCATGCAGATCACGCTCAAGCCTCACCAGCAGGCGTTCAGAAAAGCTCAGAAGAAAAAGTTGCTCGAGCGTCTTGACACCCATCTTGAAGATCTCCGGGCAATTGGCGTATCTCCGGATGAATCCGGGGAGCGCGTCCATTTCAGGGACATCGACTGGCAGGTTCTGTTCAAGGGGGAGGTGAAACGCAAGGCCGTTCTCAGGGAACTCTCTGCGCCATTCGAGAGTTTCGCCGGTAAGCTCGAGCAGCTCCTGCCTTCTCTGCCCCAGGAGGAGCGAGCGCGCTTTGAGGAGGCCTACCGTGAGCAAGGCGCCAGCCTGGCCGCCGCTATCGATGAGCGTTTCGCGACATTGGGAGAATTCGAATCGGTCTCCGAGATCCCCAGGCGATTCAAGACCCTGGAAAATAATCTTCGCGCCC
>JAKUSY010000638.1 GCA_022451445.1 Planctomycetota bacterium | reverse complement strand
TCTACCCGAAGGAGAGCGAGAAGATGGTGCGGGGGATCTTCGTGCGGACGGTTCTGGGCAGCAAGCACTCCCGGCGCGATGAGTTCCTGATCGAGGCGCTGATGGATACCGACCAGGCGATCCGGGAGATGGCCTGGGGGGCGCTCAAAAAACGTCCCCGGCTGCCGGAGGTTCATTACGATCCAGCCGCGGCCGAGGTCGCCAGGGCCCGGGCTGTCGACAGCCTGCGCCGCTGGCTTGGCGGCAATGGCTGAGAGAGGCTGTACCCGGGCGGATTGATCAAAGCGGCGAAGTGGGTGCTAATGTCGCATTGTTTCCTGTGAAGGATGGACTATACTTATTCTTACGAGTCGGTCTTAGTCTTCAGGCCATGCGGTTTCCTCAAGGGTGAGAAACCGGGAGTTCCAGTTTCCCGGACAGTGATGGGGTCTTCGCCGTGGCAGGGGCAGGAGAAACGGTTTTATGAACAACGATGTTTGGAAAGAGTTCGCCGCGCACGAGGTCACCCACAGTGTCGCGCACTACCTGACCACGATCCAGGAGCTCCGGCAGCGCAAGGGCTACGCCATACTCAAGGACGTAGCCGAAGATCTGCAGGTGACCAAGGGATCCGCCTCAGTGCAGCTCAAGAACCTCAAGGATCGGGGATTGGTTTCCGAGGTGGATCGGCACCATCTCTGCCTGAGCGAGGATGGTGAAAAGGTCGCCCTGCAGGTGATCTACAACCGTGAGGTGGTCACGAATTTCTTCCATAATGTGCTCGGGCTTGATCATGTGGATGCTGAAATCAACGCCTGCAAAATTGAACATCTCCTGAGCCATGAAGCCAGCCAACGTCTTCTCGGCCTGGTGCAGCTGCTGTCACAGGATGATCCGACTGTGGCGGGTTTTCTGAAGAAACTCAGTTCTTTCCAGATTACCTGCCCTGATCACGAAAACTGCGGTGTTTGTGAAGACGCCTGCCTGGGGGATTCCTAATCCCTTCTGAGGGCTTCGGGGGCTGAAGCGACCCCCCATTATTAATTGCATAACTTTATGCAGTAAATGGGAATAGAGGCTCTCTGGGGGTGTCTCAGGCGCTGGGGGTTTGGGTTGTAATACACCAGTTTGGTGTAGTGATCAGTAGTTTGGCTTGCAAACCTACGGTTAGATAACACAAACCATTGTACTGCAATAGCTTACAAAATAATTATGTTGAAAAGTGACCGCTTGAGATGAATAATGCTCCAGTGGCTGGCGGAGCGCAGGTCTCTGCTGCCGAAATAGGATTCTACCGTAAAGAACGCAGTGTGAGAGCCAGGGAGAAGAGAAAATGGATAAGGTTATCAAACTTCTGAACAAAGCGCTCAGTATCGAGTACTCGGCGGTCATCCAGTATTGCCAGCACAGCGCCCTGGTGCAGGGGACGGACAGAGTCGTTTACGAGGGTTTTTTCAATGAATCCAGCGAAGAGGCCCGCGCTCATGCCAAGCTCGTCTCTGACTGGATCGTATCTCTCGGTGGAGTGCCGACGATAGAGGCCGCCCATATCAAGCAGGCCACCTCGGTAGTCGACATGCTCAAGCAGGACCTCGAAACAGAGCTGGAAGCTCTCGATACCTACCGCGGCGCCCACGCCGCGGTCGAAGGTGACGAGCCGATCAAGTTCATGCTCGAAGAGCAGATCATACAGGAACAGAAGGATGTCTGGGAGATCGAGAAGTTCCTGTCGATGCACAAGATCGAGGTCAAGAGCAAGAGCATCAACCTTGCGGCCAACGACTGAGGTCTGCCTCCGATACGCCCAGGTTCCTTGTCAGCGGTTCTCAGCCGGCTGTTGAATCAATGAAATCGGCCAGCTGGAGGATCCGTTCGGCGGTATTCGTGGAAATTTTGTTTCCGGAGAACTTCCGCTGACGGCGGGATTCCTGCTTCGCGCAGCACAGGGCGCCCATCAGGGCATCGACCTGCTGGGGGTCGAGGCGGATGGTTTTCTGGACGTACCAGCCGATTCCCGGGCCGTAGCTCAGATCTTCGAGAACAACCTGCCGGCGGCCATCGTCGTCCGTTTCGACACGAACCTCGATTCGGCGCTGGTCATCTTCCGCGCCTGGTTGGAGCCGGCTGTATTTCCTGGCGTTTTCACCGCCCATGAGTATTTCAGCCTGTTGTGGGGGGTTACCGAAGTATAGCTA
>JAKUSY010000637.1 GCA_022451445.1 Planctomycetota bacterium | reverse complement strand
CCGCACCCTGGTGTTGACCTTCTTCTTCCGGCATATGAGAAGCCTGATCGATGCCGGCGCCGTGTACATCGCTCAGCCGCCGCTCTACGAGTTGGCATCTCGCAAGGGGGCCAAGAAGAAGTCGATGTATGTGCAGGACGAGAAAGAATACGAAACAGAGATGCTCAAGGCCGGGGTGGAAAACGCCACCCTTCTGCTGGATGGGGGCCGGGTTGAGCTGCGGTCGGGGGCCTTCAGGGTGCTCTGCGAGGCCATCTCGCGCCTGCGGAGGCTGGAGAGGGCGCTCGTTCGCAAGGGGCTCTCACTGCGTGAATACCTGGCGGCGGCCACCGCTGAAGGAGCGCTTCCCTCGCTGATGCTTTCGGTGGCAGGGGCGTCCGGGAGGGATCCCGTCTGCGAGCTGTTTCACGATGAGGAGGCCCGGCAGGCGCGCATCGAAGCGCTTGCCGAGGGGCTCGGCAGGAAGGCGGCGGTATGCGATGAGTCCGATGGCCTCGAAAGCAGGAGCTCCGCTGACGCGGTGCGCTATACGATTTTTGAGAGCAAGCAACTCGGTGAGATTTACCAGGCCCTGGACCAGCACGGGCTTTCCTCGACACCCCTCAGGCTAGCTCCCGAAGATGCTGACCTGGGGGTGGTGGAGCCGGAGCCCATCGGCGCCCTCTCCTTTGGAGAGGCTGAGGAAGAGAACGTGTACGACCTCCTGAACATACTCGAAGGGGTGAACGCCGCCGCGGAAAAAAAGCTGGAGCCCAAGCGTTTTAAGGGTCTGGGGGAAATGAACCCCGACCAGCTCTACGAAACGACGATGAACCCCGAGCGGCGCACCGTGCTCAAGGTGACGGTTGAGGATGCGGAGACGGCCGACGAGTATTTTACGATCCTGATGGGGACGAATGTTGAGGAGCGGCGCAACTTCATTCAGGAACATGCCCTGGATGTGAAGAACCTGGATGTCTGAGAGGGATATGGCAGAAAACGAAAAAACTGGTTTCGGTGCGGGCGAGAAGGTCCTCGAGCAGGACATCCAGGATGAACTCAAGGAGTCCTACCTGACCTACTCGATGAGCGTCATCATCCAGCGCGCGCTCCCCGATATCCGGGATGGTCTGAAGCCCTCCCAGAGGCGGATCCTGGTCGCCATGCGGGATCTCAACCTGGGGCCTCGCGGCGGCCATCGAAAAAGCGCCGCGATCGTGGGCCAGACCATGATGAGCTACCACCCGCACGGCGACAGCGCCATCTATCCAACGCTGGTGCGCATGGCCCAGGTCTTCAACACCCGCTACCCCCTGGTGGACAGCCAGGGCAATTTCGGTTCGATCGACGGCGACCCGCCGGCAGCCATGCGCTACACCGAGGCGAGAATGACCGAGGGGACCGTGCAGTTGATGGCGGATATCGACAAAGAGACGGTCGATCATCAGAAGACCTTCGACAACCGCCTTGATGAACCCAGCGTGCTGCCCGCGGCCTTTCCTAACCTGCTCTGCAATGGCTCGACGGGAATCGCGGTTGGCATGGCGACGAGCATGCCGCCCCACAATCTCGGGGAGGTTTGTTCCGGCCTGCGCGCCCTCATCGCGAACCCCGAGATCACCGTCGACGAGTTGATGGAATACATCCCCGGGCCGGATTTTCCCACCGGGGCGGAGATCTGCGGGCGAGCCGGGATCCGCCAGGCCTACAGGACAGGTCGCGGCCTGATCAAGGTGCGTTCCAGGTACCATATCGAAGAGGGCAAGAACAAAGACTCCATCATCTTCACCGAGATTCCCTACCAGGAAAACAAGGTCTCTATCATAGAGAAGATTTCCGAGTGCGTTAAAGATGGCCGGATCCAGGAAATCGCGGATGTCCGGGACGAGAGCGACAAGAACATCCGCCTGGTCATCGAGCTCAAACGGTCGGCCCCGCCTGAGGTGGTTGTGAACCAGCTCTTCAAGTTCACACAGCTCAGCGCCACCTTCAGCATTATCAATATAGCTCTCGTGAGGGGGCGTCCTGAGACGCTTGGTCTCAAGGAGTTGCTCAACGAATACAAACGCCACCGGGCGGAGATCATCCGCCGCCGCACGCGCTATCTCCTGCGCAAGGCCGAGGAGCGTGCCCACATCGTCGAGGGCTTGCTGAAGGCGCTCGACATCATCGACGAGGTGATCGCCCTGATACGT
>JAKUSY010000636.1 GCA_022451445.1 Planctomycetota bacterium | reverse complement strand
GCCGTCGTCGCCGTCGTCGTCGTCGTCGTCACCGTTATCGTCGCCAACATATTCCCAGTTGTCGTCATCTCCGCCGTCGTCGGCGCAGGCGGGGTTTTCGGCGCAGGCAGGATCTTCGCAGTCGGCGAGCCCGTTTCCATCCTCGTCACCCTCGCTGTCACAATCCTCGACCTGGGCGGCGCAGACGCTGAAGGAGCAGCTGCCGGTCTCGGGAATGAAGGTGGCGGTGTTCAGGGTGACGGAGTTGCGCACCGGCTGCCCCGCGCCGCGGCAGCCATCGGCGTAGAAGACGTTGACCGTGCTGCAGTCACCGGGGCCATCGGGGGCCCCGACTTCAATATCGATCCGGGCGATGACAGCCGAACCCTCGGGATCGAGAGTCACTGGACTTTCAAAGGAGAGCACGATGGCGCTCACTGCGCCGCTCAATCCTTCACAATCGTTATTGCCGCCGGCCGCGATGCCTGAGGTGTCAGTGGTTTCCGATTTTTCAAAACCCATATTGCGAAGCCCGCCCTCGTCCACCTCGGCACCGGCGGTGCCATCGGTGGTGATGTTGGTGATGGTCGCGCCTTCGGCGGCAACGCTGATCGACCAGGCCTGCACGCCACCATCGGTGGGGTTGTTCGAGGTCGCCAGTACGCAATCGAGAGAGGTTGTCTGGACGGAGCCGGCATCACCGGTAAGCTCGCCGTCGCAGGTGCCGTCAAAAGAAAGATCGAGGTCCTGCGCGAGGCAGTGTCCTGTGATGAGAATGACTATGAGCGCCGCGAGGGCGCGGAAATGATAGGATTTCATTTCGTTAGTTTCCTTTGTGCTCGAGGTGTTTCACGGCCGAAACCGCTAACCTCTTAGACTTGGAGAAAAGTAGAACCCACACTACCCTTTTGTCGTGTTCGTTCTGGCACTACCGCTTCGAAGCGGCTGGGGAATCTGACAAGACCCCGTTCGTATCTTGTTAGCCGATTTTTGCACATTTAATCTTCCTCTTCCATTAATTCCTCCCATAGTCCCGATAATCCCGTTTCACCCTGTCACAAAGAAGAAAGGCCGTGGGAAACCTCCAGTTGAGATTTCCCACGGTCGTGCATGAGAAGGTGCGAATCAGTTTTCGTAGATGTCGCAGTCCAGCTCGTCCGGTGTGCGGTCATAGCCCGCGCGCGGATAGGGGGCCCTGATCCGAGCCGATCCCTGGAAGAGACTCCTGAGGATCACGATCGGGTCACCGATATCGACCGAGCCATCGTCATTGGCGTCGGCGGCATCGGCGCAATAGGGCGCGTTCCCACCCTGGAAGAGGTAGCCCAATACGGCAACGGCGTCGGAGACGTCGACGGAACCATCGTCGTTCGAGTCTCCACGCAGGAACCTGGCGTTGTGCGGCTCCAGGACGTCGAAGCTGAGCTCAGGAGCGTCAAGCTCGAGGAGCTCCTCAAAGGCGGCGCCGACACCTTCCATGTCTTCGCCTGCGTCAACGACATCGCCCGCATCGTCGCCGCCATTGTCGGCTACATCATCGCCGGCAGCGTCGTCTCCGGCATCGTCGGCGTCGTCGCCTCCGTTGTCGGCTACATCATCGCCGGCAGCGTCGTCTCCGGCATCATCGTCGCCGCGATCACCCCTTTCGCGATCGTTGCGCCCGGGATGACGGGGATGGCGGACACGAGCCGAGCTGAGCTCACCGATGTCTCCAGCCAGCATGACGGCGCCATCGGAGTCGGCGACAGTCATCGTAGCGCCGACCAGGTCGGCCAGCGATTCGGCGCCCAGAGGGAGGACATCGTCACGAGCGGTGTCGAATCTCAGGACACCCTTTCCCGCCCGGCGGGCGGCGAGCCTCTCGCGCATCCGGTCGAGGAAGGGGAAGCATGGGGATACGCCGCCGACGAGAGCCAGGCCGGCCTCTCCATCTTCACCCGTGGTGTAGACCTCCACGGTGGCTCCCTCGCTCATGGCGGCGACCTGTCCCTCCGCCAGCTCGAAGCTGCCCCGCAGATCTTCGGATTCGATCACGGTGTCATCACCGAGAACGATGCGAACACCGCTCACCTCGGCTCCCAGGCGCCTCACATTGATGCGGTAGGTTGCCTCGCTGTAGTCGCGGTTGAGAATGATGACGGCCGAGCCCGATGATCTCCGGCTGGGACGCCAGAAGTGCCAGCCGTGGCTGCGTC
>JAKUSY010000635.1 GCA_022451445.1 Planctomycetota bacterium | reverse complement strand
CTGCTCGCCGCCTGCCCCTCGTGCCGGCCCGGCGGCGGTGAAACCGGCACGGCTGCGGGAGGAGAGGCTCCTGTCCCGGCGCTTCGGATCTATCACCAGGAGCCTGTTCCCGCCGAATGCGCCGGGGAATATTCACGGATCAGCGCGCTGGCGAAGAAGCAGGCCTTCGGCGAGATCGCGAAGGTCTACCCCGGCCTCCTGGACTGCCTGAGCAGGAGCTGGGGGGAGAAAAAAGATGAGCGTCTCTGTTCCTACCACTACAATTTCTGCGTGGCGCGGAAAAACAGCGCGCGGCCGGGGAACGTTCTCGGGGAGATCGGGGCCGGCATGAAGACCTGGCCGGAGAGTTTTCAGCATCGCGTGCTCTTCGCATCGGAGCTGATGCAGCTTGGCGTGACCCGCTCGACCATCCCCGAGGGGACGGAGGAGGCTGTCGAAGCTGTTCTCAGGCCGTCTCATCATTCAAAGCTGAGGGAGATGAGGATCACGCCTGAGTCTCTCCACGTGCAGTGGGCCCATCTCCTGCTCAGGCTCAAGCGGACCGAGGAGGGCCTGGCCCATATCCAGAGGGCCCTGGAGCTGCGGCCCTCTTTTTACCGGGCGCGTCATCTGAAGGCTAATTTTCTCGTCGCCCTGCAGCGCGGCAAGGAGGCGGTCCGGCTCACCAGGGAGCTCATCGAGGAGCGTCCCGGGGATGGTTCTCTCCAGACGATACTGCTGAGCGCCTGTCTCGATACCGGGGAGATCACCGAGGCGCTGGAGATCTACGGGCGCCTGGAGTCCGCGGGCTCATCCGGCGCGCCGGCGCCGGGATTCGGCCTTCGCCTGAAGGTCAAGATCGCCGGCGGCTTCAACAACCTGAAGCGTTTCGCCGAGGCCAGGGATGTCCTCATGGATGTGCTGCTGGAAGATCCCGAAGATTCCGGCGCCCTGCACCAGCTGGCGACTACCCTTCGGGGACTGGGAGCCTCCGCCGCGAGCCGGGCATTGATCCGCAGATCCAAGGAGCTGCACGCGTATTTTTACGAGAAGCTGGAGGCCGAATCGGCCGCGCGCGGCGCGCGCCTGGCCCAGCACGCCTACAACAGGGCGAGGGCCCTCAACGAGCTCGACAGGTCCGGGGCGATCCTCGAGGAGCTTGACGAGGCCCTCGGGCGCAGCGACCAGCTGGTTGACCTGCAGCTTATCAAGGCGGACGTATTGCTGCGGCTGGGGCGTGGCGAGCTCCTGCGCAAGGAGCTCGAGGAGATCGTTCTTTCCGGCCAATGTCCCGACATGCTGAGGGCATTGCTGGCGAGGCTGCGGGCTCGAGAAGGTGACAAGCCGGGAGCGGGCAGGATTACCGCCTCCCTGGGACACGACCTCGAGAGCCGCATGAAGGAGAGCCCGAGGCTGGGAGCGCATTTGCTGCGGATCGCCCGTGAGAGCGGTGATCTGCCGGAGGTCGCCAGGCTGCTCGAATTTCTCGCGTCCCTCGACAGCGTAAAGGGAGGGGCCCCTGAGGTCGCGATGCTCTGCAGGGCCGAGGCCCACCTCAGGGAGGGCCGGCGCGCGGAGGCGGGGGTCCTGCTGGGCAACAATTACCGCATGCTGGAGGGTGGGGATACCTGGGCCGGCGCGCTGCGGCTCCTGGCCGCCGAGCCGTCACAGGCGGGGGAGGATGCCGTAGTCGATATCAGCGACCTGGTCGACCATCCGGAATTGGTCGCCGAGGCGGAGGGTTTCGAGATTGTCACCGCCAACCCCGCGCTGGAGGCGATGGTTAAGAGAGCGAAGGCGTTGATCCGTGACAGGGGCGGTATCCTCGCCCGCATGCGGGGGTTCGGAGATGGGGATGTCCTGGGGCTGTGGCGAGAGCTGCTGGAGCTCTATTTCGAGTCCGGCGCGTCGAGAAAGGCGCGGGAGACGGCCTGGTACCTCTGGCACCTCGACCCGGGCGGCCTGGAGGTGAGCCTCGAGCTCGCCCGCGCCCTCGGCCGCGAAGAGGAGGTGCTCACCCGCCTGCAGGTCGTGGAGAGGGGGCTGAAGAGAACGCCGGGGAACGGGGAGTTGGCCGCGCTGCGTAAGCAGGCGCTTCTTTTTCTCGGGGTGGAAGACAGATGATGAAGGCCGCGATACAGCTCACCTCTCAGCTCATGGGGGCCTGCCTGCTGGCGGCGCTCTGCGGCTGCCGGGGCGCGGAAGATC
>JAKUSY010000634.1 GCA_022451445.1 Planctomycetota bacterium | reverse complement strand
CGACTCCACGAATCTCCTGAAGTGGGTTTTTCCGCCCTACCTGATGCGGCCGGGTGAGCACCTGCTCGTGTGGTGCTCCGGCAAGGACCAGCAGTTCCCCTCCGAGGAACAGATCCTGCGCACCAACTCGCCGGTCGAGGTCCGCCCGACGATTCTCGACCTCGAGCAGGAGTGGAGCTACCTGGGTGGCCTGCCGGAGAGCGACGGTCCTCCGGCCGGCTGGAACCAGGCCGCCTTCGACGACGCCGCCTGGTCGCGAGGCAGCCCGGGGTTCGGCTTTGGAGACGGCGATGACCGCACCGAGCTGGAGCGCGGTATCGGCGCGCTCTTCCTGAGAACCACCTTTAACGTCGAGAACCTCGAAAGCCTCGAGAACATCATCCTGCAGGTAAACTACGATGACGGTTTTGTCGCCTGGCTCAACGGGACACGGGTCATCTCGGTCAATTTCCCCGAAGACGCGGAGCCTGTCTTCAACAGCAATTCCACCAGGTCGAGAGAGGCGCGGCGCGTGGAACGCTGGATGATCCCGCACTGGCTCGAGCTCCTGCAGCCGGAGGGCAACCTGCTGGCGGTGGCGCTCCTGAACAGGACCCACACCAGCAACGACATGAGCTTCCTGCCGGAAATCGGGATTGTCGGACCGGCCTTCCACGCGAATTTCGAGCTGGACTCCGATGGAGAAATCCTCGTCTTCTCGAATCCGGCCGGCGAAATCCTCGATGGCCTCGACATGCCGGAGCAGACTCTCGACAGGTCCTACGGCCGTGTTCCCGATGGAAGCGGAGAATTCTCCTACCTGCTCTACCCGACGCCGGGAGACCTCAACGATGAGCACGCCTCCAGCCGCGTCCTCCCGTACGAAATCAGCTTCACCCCCCCCGGCGGATTCCACAGCGCCGGGGTGAACGTCACCCTCTCGGCCGACATCCCGTTCGACGATTTCCAGATTCGCTATACCACCAATGGCACCGCCCCGACAGCGACAAGCACGCTCTACGCTGAACCCCTGTCCCTTCCGCGAGACAGGGTCATCCGTGCGGCAGGCTTCCTCGGAGACCGCATGGTCCTCAGGCCGGTATCCCAGAGCTATTTCATCGCCAGGCGGAACCTTGTCCTGCCCGTGCTGTCGGTATCCATGAATCCAGCCGATTTCCAGCAGGTGCACAACAACAGCGGAGGACGCGGACGAGCGGCGGAGCGCGCGAGCTTCCTCGAGATCTTCGAGACCGATGGCCGGCAGGCCCTGAAAACCGGCTTCGGCATGAGGCTTCACGGCGGCGCCGGACGCGGCGGAGACTTCAACATCAAGAAGGCCTACAAAGCCTACTTCAGGGGCGAGTACGGCGACAAGAAGCTGCGCTACCCGATCATTCCCGACACCGACGTAGAGGTTTTCGACAAGCTCGTACTGCGCTCCAACTTCAACGACGCATTCCGCACAGGCGGCGGGGCGGCCTACATCCGCGACCAGGTCATCCGCGATCTTCACGAAGACATGGGTGCACTCGTCTCCAACGGCTCCTGGTACAACCTGTTCGTCAACATGCAATACCGGGGGGTCTACAACATCGTCGAGCGCATGGACAAGGTTTTCTTCGCATCCTATTTTCCCGAGGACGGTGAGAACTGGGACGTGATCAAGACCGGGAACGATCCCCTCGACGGAGATACCCGCGAGTGGACATCGATGCTCAATTTCTTCCGCAATACGAATATGCGTGAAGCGGGAAATCTCGAGCTGGCTGCCGGGAGGATCGACATCGAGAACTACACCTCCTACATGATCCTGAACATCTGGGCCCAGAACCACGACTGGCCCCATAACAACTGGTACGCTGCCCGACCCCGGCGCGAGGATGGAAGGTGGATCTTCCTGAGCTGGGATGCCGAATTCGGACTCGGTCGCAATCCGGGCGGGTGGTCGGTGGACACCTTCAACCACGTGCTGGGCAGGTCTTCGGGGCTCTCCACCATCATGGTGAGCCTCATCGCCAGCCCGGACTACGCCCAGTATTTCATCGACGAGCTCGACCGCCACCTCGAGGGTCCCCTCTCCGCCCAGAACGTCATCACCGAGATCCGCCGTCACAAGAGCGCGATCGAGGGAGACATGATCGAGGAGTGCCAGATGAGCGGCCAGTCGATCGGCACCTGGAACGCCAACATCAGGACCCTCGAGGTCTTCGCC
>JAKUSY010000633.1 GCA_022451445.1 Planctomycetota bacterium | reverse complement strand
CCGTGCAGGAGGGAGAGGGGCCCGGGCCTGATCCCGATCCCGAACCCGGTGATAACTTCGTTCGCGGGGATGCCAACTCCGATGGCGCGATCAACCTGACCGATGGAGTCATTCCCCTGCTCTTCCTGTTCTCAGGCGGAGCCGCGCCGGCGTGCATGGATGCGGCGGACACCAACGATACCGGCGCCGTCGAGATCACCGATGCGATCATCATCTTCAGCTGGCTGTTTACCGGTGGAGTGGCGCCGGCCGTTCCGTCTCCGCAGAGCCCCGGCTATTACCCTGCCGCCTGCGGACCGTACGCAACCAAAGATGGACTCGGTTGTGAGACGCTGGCACCGACCTGCGGCTTATCGCGGCCGGGATCATCCCGGCCGCCCGGCTTTGTGACTGGACCAAAAGCCGAGCTTTTCCAAACGGCAGGTGGAGATTTTCCGTCGATGCGATGAGAATGTTCTCTTCGGTCGCATGGCGTTCATCTCGCAAGCGACATCCTGAAAACGTAATTCCTGGAGAACCCGATGATCATCAGACGATTCCTGCCGCTCTGCGCCGCTGTTTTTTTTCCCCTGACCGTTTGCGCCGAGAATCCCGATTACGCGGCAGCCACGAGCAAGGACAAGGTGAAGGTATTCATCCTCGCCGGCCAGTCCAACATGGAGGGCCGCGGCTTTCCCGAACCGCTCACCTGGCAGGTGGGCCAGGAGAAGTATCGCGAGCGCTATACGCACTTCATCAAGGACGGTGACTACGATGCCTTCACGCAGAAGGTGAAGGAGACCAGGGATCCCACCGACAGCCGGAAGACGCCTACCTATCTCTGGAGCACCCGCCACGATGTCTGGATCAACTACCTCGGCAAGCACGGCGACCTGACAGTCGGCTATGGCGCGCCTCGTGAAGGGTTCGGTCCGGAGTACAACTTCGGCCACGTCATGGGGAACCATTACGACGAGCAGGTTCTGCTCATCAAGGCCTCCTGGGGTGGAAGAGCGCTGGCGCGCGGGTTCCTGCCTCCATCATCCATGCTCAGCGATGCCGAGTACGCGAAGCAGGCCGCCGCCCAGAACGCCGCGAACAAGGCCTGGAACGATGCGGAACCAGCCAGGATAGCGGCCCACAACAAGCGCGTCGCCGAGCAGAACAAGAAGGACAATAAGAAAAGGCGCCTGCGGAAATTCAAGGCGCGCGAGATGGTTACCGCCGAAGAGTACAAGTCGCAGTTCGGCAAGGACTACCGCAACATGGTCAGCGAGGTGCATGGTTGCCTTGGAGAGATCAGAGAGCGCTTCCCGGGCTATAAAAACCAGGGCTACGAGATCATGGGTTTCGTCTGGTTCCAGGGCTGGAACGATCAGTACCAGGATCGCTGGCTGACCTACGAAAAGAACATGGCCAACTTCATCCGCGATGTGCGCAGGGAGTTCAAGGCCCCGAAGATGAAATTCGTCGTCGGCCAGATGGGCAATGACGGAATGGCGCCCGACAAGCCCGGCTCTCCCAGGGACTACATCAAGAAGGCGCAGGCCGGCGTTCCCGGGCAGGCCGAGTTCAAGGGCAACGCCATCTGTGTCAGGACCGACAGGTACTGGGATATGGAGGCCCACGCCATCTACACCGGTCCCGGCGGCTGGAGCAAGGACGCCGACAAGTGGCGCCAGTTCGGCAACGATCGTCCCTATCACTACTACGGCAGTCCCTGGCTTTTCGCCCAGGTTGGCACGGCCTTCGGCGAGGGTATGCTCGAGCTGTTGAGGTAGGGCCGGTCCCCGGACGGACAAATGCACTAACCTTAAAGAAACGTCAATGAAATAGCCGGGTGGCGAAAGGCGTCCCGGGTTTGATGGAAGGGAGAGGCCGCGAGCTTGGCCAGGAAACCAAAACGGCCTACGGCACGGGAAAACCGGCACTCCCGGGGTGGAGGGTCTATCGAACGTGACGAGGCCGATCTCCAGGACATCATCGATTCGAGCGGCGCTCCCTTCCTGCTCATTCTCGATGGCGTCCAGGATCCGCACAATCTCGGCGCCTGCCTGCGCACGGCCGATGGTGCGGGCGTCGATGCCGTTATCGCTCCCCGGAACCGGGCTGTGGGTATGACCGAAACCGTGGCGCGGATTTCCTGCGGCGCCTCCGAGAGCGTGCCCTTCATCCAGGTCACGAATATCGTGCGCACCCTCAAGGAATTGCAGA
>JAKUSY010000632.1 GCA_022451445.1 Planctomycetota bacterium | reverse complement strand
CGAGAGAATGACCCAGCCCATCGGCGCCGACCGGCCACTTGCCCCGGTCGTTGTACTCGACCCTCAGGATCGTCCGGCCGCCGGGATTGCAGATCTCGATGTCCTCTCCACCGTTGGAGAGGGAATTCCCGCTCTCTCCCTCCCAGGCCCAGTCGCCAACGGTATTGCGGATGCCGTAGGTGCCCCGGATCATCTCCTCATCAGCGCAAACGACGAGGAAGGAGAGTCCCTCCATCCAGGTTCCCTCGGGGAAGACGAAGCTGACCCCGTCACAGATCATATAGCCGGAGAGATCGAGCGGATCGGGGTTCTCGTTGAACAGCTCGATGAACTCGAAACGCTTTTGAATCTCGCCGCGAGGCGAGTACATGATCTCGGAGATGGTCAGGGCCGGCAGCGTCGCGCAGACGAAGAGACCCGCCAGGAAAACGGCAAATGCCCGAAGCAGTTTCGACATCAGATCACTTTTCATTTCAGACAATCTCTTAATTCCTCGAACTGGTTTTTCGAATGGCTCAGAGCATTCCTGCGCCCGGGTAGAAACACCTTTCACCCCCGGGAAAAAGCCCGGCGCCTCGTCGATTCCATTTTTATTCACCGGCTCAGGCCTTGCAAGACCACCGCCAGACAAGGGGTCGTAAACTGACAAGGCGGTATTTTACATGAAAACCCGCGTCCCACCGATCTCAAGATTATCGTCCCGACAATTGACGACAATCACGGGAGGAAGGGAACAGGGCCTTCAGACCTCCCGGCTCACGCCCCCGCGGCCAGGCGCTGGTAGAGGTTCAGCAGAAAGGCCCTGTTGTCCATTCCGGCGTAGTGAAGCTCCCCCCCCATCCGGGAGAAGGACTTGCAGAAGCGGACATAGTAGGCGGGGTTGTCCATCGGCGGCTCGCCCTTCGACCAGTCCCAGGTCGACTCGGCAAGATCGTTGACCACGATGAGAAAATCATCGAGAGAGCCGCCCGCCCGGCAGGCCAGGTTGCGAGCCATCGAAAGGGATTTTTCGAAAATCATCGGCGACATGACCGACGAACCCACGCTCAGGTAGACTCCTCCCTCCAGGCGGCTGATCGTGTCGGCATAGAGCAGGAAATCCGTCATCGAGGCGCGCCCGAGGGCTCCGCCGCTAAGAAGCGGATGCGGATAGATGATGTCCTGGCCGATCCCGGGATGAACGGTGAAGCGCGCGCCATGGCGGCGGCAGGCGGCCTGGAGACTCATCGAAGAATAAGGATGTGCGAGGCTCACCTCGCCGGCCTCGAGACCGGCGCTCTCCATGGCCTCGAGGAGATCCGCCGCCGCCGCCGCACGGGAGGCCGACCCCGGGCCGCCGCCGGCACCCTCCTCGACGATTCCCAGGAGCTCATCGCGCGCCGGGATCCCGAGGCGCTCATCGACGATCATCCGGCCGATGGATTCCCCGTAACCCAGGCCATCGAGGGCGCCGCTGAGAAGGGCCCGACCGATATGGGCGCCGGTCTCCTCCCACATGCCGAACTGCCCCTTGCTGACGTAGCTCTCAACGTCCTCGCAGGTACGGCCGAGAAAGGCGAACTCCCAGTCATGGATGGAGCCGGCGCCATTGGTGGCGACATGCTGCAGCCACCCCTCACGCGCCATCTCTGCCAGGAGCGGCCCAAGGCCGTTCCTTATAAGGTGAGCTCCGTGGCAGATCACCACCGGCGCGCCCCTGCTCCTAGCTTCGAGAATACGCTCCGCGGTCCGATCGAGCACCTCCGCGGCGGCTCCGGGGTCGGGCGCCGGGGTTTCCGGGCCGACAGCGACCTCGGCGATCTCGAGCTTGCTCAGCCTCGAGGCTACGGGCAGGAATTCCAGCCGGGAACGGTCAAACCCTTCTCCTTGCACCTTGGCTCCAATCTTCTCGACAGGTAAAACGGACGCGCCGACGCCGGGGTCAACCTACCGGGGACCTCGGGGCCTTGCAAGGGCGCAGAGAAAACTGCTCCTGGAGAAAACGTCCCACGACATTCGAGGAGCCGACCTGGTGGGCGTATTGAAGGTGCAGGCACTTCACGAAATCCCATTCTCTGATGCCGCCGATCCCCGTATTCCGGTATACCGCCTCCCAGCCATTCTCGATAACCGCCTCCCTGTGCCGCGGCAGGAGGGTCTACCTGCGCTCCCGGCAATAGCTCCGGTGGTTTGCGTGATACTGGTCCCTGAAATCCGGCTCGGC
>JAKUSY010000631.1 GCA_022451445.1 Planctomycetota bacterium | reverse complement strand
GGTGGGCAGGATGGTCAGGGGCCAGAGCAACCTTACAGGCGCCGGGCTGGAGTCCCGCGATGGCAACCCGCTGAGCCGTTGTGAAATCGCCGGCGAGGGAGCCTTTGTCGCATCCTCGGCGGTGATCGATGGCGATACAGTGATTGTGTCCAGCAAGGAGGTCTCCAGCCCTTCGATGGTCCGGCTCGGCTGGGATCACATGTCCGACACCAACCTCCAGAACAAGGAGGGCCTGCCGGCCTTCCCTTTTCGGACAGGCAGCAACCCTCCCGCCATTTCCGGCAAGAGATTGTTCTCGACCCTCTCCAGCATCACATTGGCCTCAACAGAGGGCGCCGGCGCCATACGCTACTCCCTCGATGGAGCACCACCCGGCAAGGAGTCGCCTCTCTATGCGCATTCCCTCAATGTCGACAAGACGACGACCATACGGGCGCGGTTCTACAGGAGCGATGGAGTGGCGAGCAACGTCGCCGAGGCCACCTTCGTCAAGGCCGAACCTCAGAAGTACAGGGGCAAGCTCCTCGACCTCGGTGTGAGCTACAAATACTTCGAAACCAGCAAGCCGTTGGCCACCTTGCCCAGGATCAGCAGCCTCAAGTCTCCAGGAAAGACGGGCATCTCTGAAGATTTTACCCTGGGTGTGGCAAACAGGTCGGATGGCTACGTGCTGCTCTTTACCGGGTACCTGGATGTTAAGGAGTCCGGCGTCTATACCTTTGAGACCACCAGCGATGACGGTAGCGCCTTGTATGTGGACAAGAAGCTGGTGGTCAACAACAACGGGATCCATCCGCCTGTGAAGAAAACAGGCAAGATCAAGCTTCGCAAAGGATGGCGAAAGGTCAACGTGCTCTATTTCGAGAGCGGCGGAGGCGAAGCCTTGAGTGTCCAGTACAGCGGCCCGAATATCCCCCTACAGGCGCTTCCCTGCTGGTGCGAGCACGACGCTGAATGAGCCCGCGCAGCCGCTTTCCCCTGGCCGGGAAACGGCTCAAAACAAAATGTGAAAAACTGAAATTCGGCCTTAATAATTGACGGCAGTTTCAGTTTTTCTTTTGGGGCATGGAGGGGCAGCTATGTGTAGAGGGATCGCGAGTCGTTTTCTGTCAGGTGGAGCCGTGCTGCTCCTTTTGATCCTGTCTCCGGGGCTCTTCGCCCAGCCGGCCAACGATTTCTGCGTCGATGCCGAGATGGTGGAGCTTGCCGGTGGGCTGGCGGTCTCGATCGCCGGGACCACGTCGGACGGCGCGAGCAGGGACCCCGAGAGCGGCGGCTGCGGCGCCAGCAACGCGCCCGGGGTCTGGTACCAGGTGCTCGGCGATGGGCAGGCGCTGCGGGCGGAGACCTGCGGCAGCGGCTACGACACGCGCCTGAGCGTCTACGAGGGGAGCTGTGATGAGCTCTCCTGCGTGGTCAGCAATGATGATGCCTGCGGTCTGCAGGCCATAGTCGACTGGAACTCCGAGGAGGGCTCCAGCTACTTTATCCTCGTCCACGGCTTCAGCGAGAGCTCGGGTGAGTTCACCCTCCTGCTGAGCGCCATGGGGCTGCCGCTTCCCGGCGATGAAGATGGGGATGGGGTACCGGATGAGGGGGACAATTGTCCGGGCCTGCAGAATCCCGGCCAGGCGGACGCCGACGGTGATGGAATCGGCGATGCCTGCGATAATATGATCGGTATAGGCGATGACGAAGATGGGGATGGGGTGCCCGATGAGATTGACAATTGCGTAGCTGTTCCCAACAGACGCCAGGCGGACCTCGATGGTGATGGCGTGGGGGACGTCTGCGATGACGCCGATGGTCCCTGCGGGGATTGCGGGTTCGCCGAGCTGGTCTGTTCTGAGCCCGTGGCGGGCGATTTTCCGCTGAGCAATTGCACCAGGAACACGGGACAGTTTCTCGATCTCTTCGGCCTGAGCCTGGCGGGAGGCGAGGTGCTGATCGACCTTGTCGGAAACTACGATACCTTCCTGGAGCTTTACGATGAAAACTGTGAGCTCATCGCGCAGGACGATGATGGCGGGGAGGGATTGAACTCTCGCCTGAGCCGGGACCTGCCGGCGGGAAGCTATTTCGTGGGGGTCAGCAGCTTCAACGTTTCCGGGCGGGGGGAGTACGTTCTCTCGGCGGAGTGTGTCGGAGACATCGGCAATATCTGCGAGGATTGCGAACCGCAGGAGCTGAGCCTCGAAGAGACGCG
>JAKUSY010000630.1 GCA_022451445.1 Planctomycetota bacterium | reverse complement strand
ACAGGGGCGGGCACCGATATGATGGGAAGGGATGCAGGGCAGCGCGTAAAGAAATTCGCAGTGGCGAGGAGGGCGCCATCTCTTTCAGCCTTCATCTCGACAAGACGGCCGACATGCTCAAGGTCAGGCCATAGGGCCTGGCCTGCGCTACTTGGCGTTCTTGCCTTTGCCGCCTTTTTTGCCACCGCCACCCCCGCCGCTGGTGGCGCGGTAGACGCCGCCGTTCTGCTTGGCCAGCTGTTTGAGGAAGGGGGTTTCCTGGCCGAAGCTGATGCAGTTGATCTTGGCGCCGCGCACTCGGTTTTTCGCGCCGATTTCGCGCAGGATGTCCGCGGGCTTGCTGAAGGTGCCGCCAATGGGTTTGCCGTCGGAGAGCAGGAAGAGCGTGTCGGCCCTGCGGTCCTTGAGGGCGAGCACGAGAGAGTCGTAGATGTTCGTCTTGAGCTTGCAGTCGAGGTTCTTGACGAAGGAGATGGCCTCCTGGCGCCCGCGGCCTCGAAGGGGCTGGAGCGAAGATTTCCAGGGGATCGGGCCCACGTTGAAGAAGATGATGTTGACCATCGTCGTATCGGGAAGCTTCGTGAGGATGCTCGTGAGCTCCTTCTTCAGGGCCGCCATCTTGGTGCCGGGCGCGCCCTTGAGGTTCTTCTTCCTGCCCTTCTTCTTGGGGCCGGTTGCCGACTGGAGCATGCTGATCGATGCGTCGACAAGGAAGATGACCCTCTTCGAGGCGACCTCGATCCCGAAATAGGTCGGGACGACCACGGTATTCGTATTGGGCGTTCCCGCCGCGGAGGTCGTGGGGAATTCGAAGCGGTCGCCGTCCTCTTTCCACCACTTGTCCCAGTCCTTGGCGACGAAGCCCATGTTGAGACCGGTCCGTTTTACCAGGAGGCTGAGCACATCGCTTTGCCGGGCCTTGTCTCTTTCGCGGCCAAGGCGCTCGATGAGGGCGGGGATCATCTCCTTGACCCTGAATTTCTGCAGCGACTGGAGTGAGGCGTTGCGAAGCGTGACATGGCTGCTCTTGAGACCTTCGAGAACGGCGTCGCAGGCCTTCGCGTTGCGGGGAAAGCCCGAGAGGCTGCCGATCGCGATGACCCGCATTTCCGCCGTGCCGGCGGTCGCCGCTTTGATCACGAGGTCGCGAGCCGCCGGCTTTCCGGTGGCGGCGATCGCGTCGAGCACGCGCACCCTGGCGTAGGTCTTCCAGCCGCTGCCGCGGTTGAAGCCCTTGATCGCCGCGTCGAGGCCTTCTGCGGTCCCGCTTTCGATCATGGAGAGCCCGGCGGCGGCGACAATGTAAGGATCGCTGCTGCTGTATTCACGCTTCAGCAGCTTGAGAGCATCGGGATCCTTGAGCTTGCCGATTCGGCGAAGAACAGGCGCGACCTTTCTCTCGACCGCGTTGGCCCAGGCGGCGGTGCCCGGCTTGCCGGCGGAGCCCCGGGCCTGCCGGTACTTTTCAGACAGCGTCTCGAGATCGTTGGCGAAGAGACCGCCGCCAGCGGCCAGCGTGAAGAAGCTGAGGAAAAGAAGGCCGCGGAAGAAAACGTGAGAAGGCTTTTTAAACATATCAAAGCGCCCTTACAGGTTTAGAGCTCCCGAATTATTCGCAACTCACAGAGAGGGTTCGTGCCGGCTCTCTGGAGCCTGTTTCAACGAGGACGCCATCTTAACCGATGAAACTTCCGTTTGAGGGGGCTATTTTTTACCGCCGGGTATAGGGGGCTGTTTTGTGGATCCGTCGGTGACATCTTTGCGCCAGGCCGCGTAATCTTTTCGCATGGAGGCGAGGCGGGCGGGGTCTTTTCCGGCGAGATTATTTTTCTCACCCGGGTCGCTGGACAGGTTGTAGAGCGCGGCGACTTTCTGGCCCTTGAGCTCTCGGACATATTTCCAGGCGCCCTGGCGCATGGCCTGCTGGCGGCCGTAGCTCCAGTAGAGCTTGCGCGCGCTCCCGGGGTTTTTTCCAAGCAGGCTGGGGACGAGGCTGCGTCCGTCGAGGCGATGGCCCGCCGGCGCATCGACCCCGGCGAGCTCGAGCAGGGTGGGGAGGCTGTCGCTGCCGATCGAGTGGTCGTCGCAGGTTGTTCCGGCGGCGATCCGGCCCGGCCAGCTGGCGATCGCCGGAACGCGATGCCCGCCCTCCCACAGCTGGCCCTTGTTGCCTCTCAATGAACCATTGCTTCCGAAGCTCGTGGCGCCG
>JAKUSY010000063.1 GCA_022451445.1 Planctomycetota bacterium | reverse complement strand
TCCTTTGACTACTTAAAAACCGAGGCCGTCACTTGAAGACCTCATCACACGTTAACAAAATTTCGGTCCCGCCCCTGTAGCGAAACCTGGTCCTGGCATACTAAGTTCTAGCTGTTCTTTAGCCTCCCTGACTATCCAGCCCTCCTGTGTACCTGTTTCTTGTTTTTATTACTCTTTAATTACCCCTGGCGGGCTTTGCGGCTTATTTGCATCCGGCAAACCGAATCGCTGATTCGCGCAAGCCGCCCCCAGCCTGGGGCGAAATTCCAAATCTGTCTATCTGATCAAGAGCTGAAATCTACTCTCAATTGTCTCTCTCTGGTTCGTTCGAAGCCTCAGTACGAAATACGCACCGAGAATTGACTCTTCCACCTGGAAGCCGGGCCGCAATGCCCGTCCAAAGTCTGCGGCGATTCAAACTGTCTGTCTGCAGTCTCACTCGCTCTTGGAGTCTCTCTCCTCGAACCTGACCTCCCCGGCTGTTCAGCCGTCTGGAGATCACTCTGTCACACGCTCCCTCGAGTACTCTGCTTGCCCGAGACGCTCAGCCGGAGTCCTTACTTTCGACCAGGGCGGAAAATCGCCCTTTTCTCTACTCCTGCTGAATTAGTTTCGCATCCTGCCTGCAGAACAGGCCTGTTGCAAGCCTCAAAATCAGTTTTCTTAACTTTCCGTACAGAGGCTTTATCGTCACTTAAATGCTTTAGAATTAAGCATTTTGGGAATTTCACCCGCCTGAATACCTGAAACCAGCATATCTTCGGTGTTTTGAGCTGGAAAGCCGTTATTCTGATAATAGAAGCCGAATTGAGGCCTTATAGGATAATTGAGACAAGCTGGACGAACTTGAAGGGCAGGAACCTGCATCCAGGGTAAAAACTACTGATACTGTGAGATCAAAAACCTCTGAATTACCGGAACAAAGCTGCTGGGGACTGCCGAAAGCAACGAAAATCAGCAGAAAACCCGGGCTCTTCCGCGCCTGAAAGGAGGATGCGGCGGCTTTCAGCCGGCGAATCCTTTTTATATAATAAGGTTCCCCGGGTGGGGCAACAGAATCGTATACCGAGGAATAACGATGAAATCAGCGACTTATCAGTACTTCTCAGTCCTGACACTCTCCCTGACAATTTTCTGCCAGAGCGGTCTGTGCCTGGATGGAGAGAAACCGGCAAAGAAGAAAGAGGCCTCCTCCCCCGCGGCAAAGACGGCCGGCTGGGAAATACCCTGGCTGGAGGGTACGAGCTTGAGCAAGGCCACTATTGTCATCAAGCGTTTCGGGCGGCTGCAGCGAAACGAGATCTGGGATCCCCCGGCCGGTTACGACATCGGCGGAATCGACTACCTCGCCAACGCGGTCCTGGCCCTCGACGAGAAATCCTACGAGGGATCTCCAGCCGTGCAGGAAAGCATCCGGGAGATGAAGAGCTACGCCTACTTTTACAGAGCCCGCTCGCGTGGAAGAAAGATCGACGCTGAGAATCCATCCAAGGAGGAACTCGAGGGCGTAAAGGCCGACCTGGGAAAAGCTGTCGAGCTCGGCTACACCAACCACCTCGAGATCCTCGGCTCGAAGAAAGAGCTCCACCTCATCTTCGACCACGCCGACTTCAAGGAGCTCATCAGGGACCTTGCAGAGAAAGCCTTCAAACGGATCCGTGACGGCTATGCAAAGCAGGTCACCGACGGCTTCGCCCTCTTCGCCAGGGCCGGGGAGAAGAGCTGGAAGCCTGACCTCAAGACGACCGGCGGCGACGCCTTCTGGCCCGCGGAGTCACCGGCCATCGTCGTCCTCTCCCGCATCCATCACGATGGCTACAATAAGTTCATCGGGCGTATCGAAAAGCTCGCCGAGACCAAGGGCGCCAAGCCGACACTGCGCACAGCCTTCTATCAGATGAAGGCTGACAACAAGGCGCGCCTCGCGCAGACCGCCAGCTACGTCAAAACGCTCGGCACCACCTCGCCCTATTGCGTGATCGATCGAGGCCAGTACAGGACTCTTCGTGAGACCCTCAAGGGCCGCTACGAAGAGGGCTCGGCTAAGGATGGAAAGAAAGCCGTGTTCGACATCTTCCAGCCGGTCGTGATCTTCTTCGACTCCGCCGGCGTCCCTATCTACCAGACCAACGGGGTGCTCGAGGACTGGCAGATTGAAGCTGTCCTGGATGGCTTCACAGCCGCGACCGCCTCGGCACCGGTAAAAGAATCCGAAAAGGCCACGCCCCCGGCCAAGGAACCCGGGAAGCCGGCAGAAGCGGAAAAAACCGCCGAGGGCGCCCCCCCTGCCGAAGCCGGGAAAGCAAAAACTCCCGAGTCTTCAGACAACTGAAGAATCCCGGGTTTTTCCAGTATTCAACCGGACCTGCGGGTAGCCGGTTGGTGGACGTCCTCGACCTCAGGAGGACTTGGGGAAGAACTCATCCCAGTAGACCGCGCGATCTTCGCGCATGGCGATATTGGCCATGAGGGCCGCGACGGCGCTGTTCATGCCCACGGTCGCATCAGCCCGAAGCTCCCCGGAAAAAGAGTTCTTATCGCGAGCGAGCCGGACACATTTGTGGAAGCTCTCGACCGCCAGCAGCGTCTCGATCTTGTCGTAGGCGCCCTCGATCGGCTCGATGAAATGAGACCAGTGCTTATCGCCTCGCTCGAGGGGCTTCTCTTCGATCTCATCTCCAGGCGTACCGCCCAGCTTGGCCATGGTGGCTCCGCTCTTGAGAATCTTTTTCTGGCTGGAACGCCTGGGGTTGGTTCCCTCCGCGATCCGGTTGGGATCCTTCCGGGCCTTCTTCTCCTTCCAGAACTCGCCGCCGGCCAGGGAGACCTGGATGGTTCCGTAGCGCCCGAGCATCATCTCCGAGGGCCCCAGGTGAGCGTTCGCCATGGTGCACATATAATCAAAGGTCACCTCGCGCATGCGAACGCCTCCGGAAGCATCCTTCTCGTAGACGGTCTTGCCCGCGCCATCTTTCTTCACACGGCCATACGCATCGCGCTGAACAGTCGGCACCTTGTAGGTGAAGATGAGATGGATATTGTCATGGGTGTCCCGGGAATCCTGGTAATACCAGTCAACCCCGCCGTAGCCGCGCACCGAGTGCGGATGAACTCCCACATGGGATCCTTCTTCTCCGAAAAACCAGTTCGCCACATCTATCTGGTGGGTGGCGAACTCCGTCGTCAGGCCGCCTGAATATTCAGAATAGAGCCGCCAGTTGATAATCCGCTCGAGCTCGAGCGATGGAGCGGGCCTGCTGATCTTGTCGTTCTGATTCCACTGCGCGCGAATGGTGGCGACCTCGCCAATCCTGTCGCCGTGAATCATATCCGCGACCTTCTGGTACAGCGGTGAATAGTGGCGCTGATGACCGACCTGGAAAACGATATCTTCGCCGCCTGGCGTCTTCGCCCCGCTGTCGATGAGATCGACGATGTCCTGGTTCTCGCCGATGGTGAAGGCCATCGCCTTCTCACAATAGACATGCTTGCCCGCCTCTACGGCGTCGATGGCCATCGGACCGTGGAGATAATGCGGGGTGGCTATAAAGACCGCCTCGACCTCCTTATTGTCGAGTATGCGACGGTAATCATCGGATGCCTGGACGGTGGGCTTGTTCTCATCGCCATCTCTCCTGCTGATGACGTCCTCGATGCTCTTCTTGAAATCCTTGATCTTCGAGGGCTGCTTGTCGCAGACGGCGATCGGCATGCTCCCGGGCACCTGCAGGGCCGTGCGAAGAAGGGATCCGCCCCGGTTGCCGACGCCGATGTGGCCTGTTTTTACGTGATTGCTCTCACCAAAATCCTCACGCCATCCTTTTACCCGGTCGATGTAGGGATGCTCGCCGTATTTGTGAAACAGGAATGAAATACCCGAGGCTGCGCCTCCAACTCCCAATGCCGCTGCGCCGATGAAATCCCGGCGAGGCAGGTCGCCGGTTCCGTTACCGCCGGTAATTTCCCCGGCTGGTTCACTCGCCGGGTTTTTCTCTTCGGGCATGTAGGCTCTCCTGCTTGTTCACTCTAGGGCGGTACATGATACGAACCGGCGGATACCTCTGCCACTGCGAAATGAACCTCCCGGCATCCCCGGCACGCGGACAAACCGGTGAAAGCCCCGAGGGTGGATGCTTGCAGACTGCGGGCTCATTGCTACAATATCGCGAGCCAGCACGGCAGGCCGTCTGCAAGACAGCCACGCCTGGCGAATGATGTCACCGAGCTTCCCCTACGGAGGGTTCATGGTCTCGAGAAAAGAGCGCTTCTGGATCACCTTTATGCTGAGGATGTCCTTCGGGTTCCTCTTCCTGGTCGTTGCCCTCGGCCAATTCGATGCCGGCACGGCTGAGAAATCGGGCCCTGAGGTATTCGCTGAAAAGGTCTCAGCTCCCTATTCGGGAACCTGGCTGGCCGGCGCATTGGAGAACCTGCCTCTCATCGGCTTTGACGATGGCACCGCACCCCTCAGATTCTTCCTCCATTGCATCCCCTTCATCTTCGCGGCGCTCTCGGTTCCGATCCTAACAGGGCTCTTCCTTCGCCCCGCGCTGAGGCTTGGAGCGATAATCCTCATCATGCTGGGACTGGGGAAATACATCACCTCAGGCAACGACGTCGCTCCTACAGCGATGAACTTCTTCCTCGCCTTCCTGATCTGCTGCGGACTTTACTTCCTGAGCCAGGAAGACGAGGCGAAAACCGAGTAAGGATTCCGATCCCGGCTTGCCGGCCGACACCATGAGGCGATTCTTCCGATGGACAAGAACCCGCCATCCCCCGAGCCTGGCAACCGCGGCTGGCAATCCTCCGCGGATCATCCCGGCACGGGCCCTCTCATCGAATCCTACTCCCAGCCCGATTCGGGACTCTCGCGCTACGAGGGCTGGGCCCTCGGAACCCTCAACGTGCTCCTGCTCCAAGGAGACGAGCAGGCAGCCCAGGCCGCCTTTGACTGTCTCAACGCCATCGAGCAGCGCCTGTCGAAATTCCTGCCCGAGAGCGACGTCTCTCTCCTGAACTCCCTCGGCTCCAGCCGCCCTGTCATCGTGGGCGGGGAGCTCCTGGAGCTCATCCGCAGATCCAGGGAGGCCTGGGAGCTCACCGGCGGGGTCTTCGACCCGACCATAGGATCCCTGATGCGGGCCTGGGGACTGGTCGATATGGTTGCAAGAACCCCCGACTCCAATGAACTTTCCAGGCTCCTGGAGAGCCGCGGTATGGATCTCGTCGAGATTGACCCCGAGACCCAGGCTGTCAGCTTCTCGCGCCCGGAGGTGAGCCTGGACCTCGGCGCCATCGGCAAGGGATACGCCGCCGACCGGATCGCCTCGCTCCTGGAGAAAAAAGGCGTCGAGACGGGAGCCATGCTGTCGGGACGATCCACCGTGCTGACCTGGGGCCTGCCGCCGGGAGAGAAGACCTGGCAGGTCGAGGTCTGCCATCCGGGCAATAGAGACGAGGCTCTCTGCCGGCTCTCGATGCAGCCTGGGGCCCTGAGCTCCTCGAGCGCGGCAGAACGATTTCTGCGGGCGAAAGGAAAGACCTACGGGCACATACTCGATCCCAGGGATGGCCTCCCCACCGAGACCATCGAGGGCGCCACGATCTGGACCCGCCAGGCGGCCCTTGGCGACATTCTCTCAACAACCCTCTTCATCCTGGGACGTGACGCCCTCGGCGAAGGAGGCTGCGTCGAGCAGTTGGTCAAGGCCTGGACACCGCCGGGCGAGGAGCCGCGCGCCTCGATCATCCTGGCTGAGAAAGATTCCCGAAGCTGGGGCGGAATCGGCTGGGAAACTTTCCACATCGGTGAGCCGGGCTTTGTGCACTCGGGCTGAAAGGTCCAGTTATTCGGCCCTAGCCAATTGGGCTCTTTTCCTTTTGCCGCCCCCCGGCTTTTCGATAGAATTCCTGTTTCCCAGCGGTTGCTGCTGACGTATTCTTTTGCAGCCGGGTCTGAATTGCCGGTACCGGCTGGGAGACGGCGGGAGGATTCCCCCTCCCCGCTGAGCGATTCAAAAAATGGAAACGGCCCGGCGCGAGGGTATCGCCCGGGCAGAAGCGAGAACTTACAGAACCCGGAAGGACGGGCCGGAGACTGCAATGGTCTGGAGTCATGACGACTTCATCCGCGAGCTGAGCCGACAACTCGTCGAGCTGGAGACTCTGCGTAAAAAACTCGAAGGTCCCGGTGATCCAGGAGAGATCCTCGAGCGCATCGAGGAATCCAACCGCCATCTTCTGAAGAAGATGCACGAGTTCTTCAATTGCCACATCGAGGTGAAGATCTGCGGGGCCTTCACGGGTGAGCCCCAGGATGAATTCCCCAGCGATGCCCAGCCCGAATACCTGATGGCCTGCCTGCAATCGATGCTGCAGCAGCCCGGCGTTCTCAAGCACCTGACCAGCTTCAGCGTCGAGCCTCACGTCGAGCAGGTTACCGACTGGAGCTCCCTCGCCCTGGCGGAGGGACTCATCAACCCCGGCCACAACGACTCGCTCCTGCAGGCGAGGTGCGGAACCTGTGAGAAGCTCATAGTGTCCGCCGTGCTGGGCGGGGGACAGATCGTCAAGGTGGGCGCCTGCTGGCATCACAGGGACTGTCTGCAGGCGGAGGAAGACAGCTCGGAGATGCTCTGGCAACCGAGCGTCCTGAATTGAGGATCGACCTCGACGAGGTCTGCTCCTGCCCCCCCGCGAGCCTAGGCGAAAACAGCCCCCTGCGGGAAATCGGCAGGTCCCGCGAGGGACGCCCGCTGCCGGGAGCGACGCGCGGCGATGGCCCCCTCAGGATTTCTCTCATCGCCGGAGCGCACGCCGACGAGCCGGTCGGCCCGCGCGCCCTCGAGCGGCTCATCACCTGGCTGGCGGCCGGGACGGGGACAGGCGACCTGCTCAACGAGGCGACCTTTACCATCTGCCCCGGCATCAACCCGGACGGCCGGGAGCGTAACTCGGCCTGGGCAAACGACCCTTCCCCGCTCCTGGAGAGCTACCTTCTCCACCGCGAGAGAGAGCTCCCCGGTGACGATATCGAGTTCGGCTTCCCCCGCGAGAACGGCAGGCCCGCCCGTCCCGAGAACATCGCCGTGGCGGACCTCCTGAGAGAAAACGGCCCCTTCGACTTTCATGCTTCCCTCCACGGCATGGCCTTCGCCGAGGGAGCCTGGTACCTGCTCAATCGCAGGGGGCCCGCCGACACCTCCGGGCTGCGCGAAGGTCTCAGCTCCTTCACGGCTTCCCTCGGCATGGGACTCCACGATTGGGACCGGAAAGGAGAAAAAGGATTCTTCCGAATCGCCCCGGGCTTCTGTACAACACCGACCTCCACCGCCATGAAGCAGCACTTCGAGAACCTCTCTGAGCCGCGGGAGGCCGAAAAATTCCTGCCCTCGTCGATGGAGTTCGTCTCTTCCCTCGGCGGCGCCCCGCTCTGCATGGTCAGCGAGGTTCCCCTCTTCCTCGTCGCTCCCACTCCAGCCGCCAACCCCATCCGGGGAGCCCATTTCATCGAGGTAATGAAGCGCCTCCCGGAGGCCTGCTCGAGCTTTGAAGACGGACGGCAAGAAGAGCTCGAAGCCATCAAAGACGACTTCGGACTCACGCCGGTAAACGAGCTGGCGGCGATGAAGCTGCAATTGGCGATGATCTTCCTCGGCAGCGGTCTCCTCAAGGTGGAAGAGCTCGGCTGAGCGCGCGCGGCGGGGTTTCCCCCTACCGCTGCGATAGGGCTCAAACTATCATGTGCCCATGCGCAGAATCGCCAGCACCCTCGCCATCCTCACCGCCGCGCTGCTCTCCTGGGGCTGCGACCGCGGAGGAGCCTATCCCAACAGGCCCGTGACGATCATCTGTCCCTGGTCGGCCGGCGGAGGAACCGATGGGCTGTCGCGACAGATGGCTGTCTTCCTGGAGCAGAAGCTCGGCGCGCCCTTCAACGTGATCAACGAGACCGGCGGTGAGGGCGTGACCGGCCATTCGACCGGGGCTCTCGCCACCCCCGATGGCTACACGCTCACCATGATGACCGCGGAGCTGAACATGCTCCACTGGCGCAAGATGACCCCCATCGACTGCTCTCATTTCAGGACCCTGATGGTTCTCAACTGCGAGCCGGCGGCCATTATCGTTCCCGCGGATTCGCAGTGGAAAACCGTAGGCGACCTGGAGAAAAGCATCCGCGAAAACCCTGGTAAGCTGAAGGCTTCCGGTACCGCCAAGGGCGGCACCTGGCATCTCGCCTTCGCCGGCTGGCTGGCGAAGGCCGGGCTGCCGATCTCGGCTGTAAAGTGGATCCCGACCCGTGGAGCGAGCCCATCCCTGCAGGAACTCATGGCGAAGAATCTCGACCTGGTCTGCTGCAGTCTCCCCGAGGCCCAGGCTCTCATCCGAGGTGGGAACCTGAGAGGGCTCGGGGTCATGTCCGATGAGCGAATCAAGGGCTTCGACGATGTCAAAACCTTCAAGGAGCAGGGTAGCGACTGGACCCTGGTGGGCTGGAGAGCCCTCGGA
This sequence comes from Planctomycetota bacterium, assembly GCA_022451445.1. GTDB lineage: Bacteria > Planctomycetota > UBA8108 > UBA8108 > UBA8108 > UBA8108. Next base: position 2,329 of record JAKUSY010000063.1, on the reverse strand, counting down.
GTTCCAAGCGACACGCCGGCCGAGATCGTCAACACCCTCATGAACACCCTGCGCGGCATCGTCGGGAGCGAGGAGTTCACCTCCTTCATGAAGACCGGCAATTACAACGTCTCGATCCGGGAAGGGGATGAGGCCCGGGCGACCCTCGATAAAATGGATGCCGAGATGGGCAAGCTGCTGGACATGCCGGAGTTTGACGACATCGAGAAATCCGGCTACAGCAAGGATACCTATCCCGCCATCCTCGGCTGCGCCCTGCTGGCCCTGCTGGCAACCCTGGCCCTGCGCGGTGGGAAGAAGGTAAAAGCGGCTGCCGATTCACCCGGCCCGCAATCCTGGAAGGGACCGGCCACCGTCTGCCTGGCTGTCCTCGGCTTCATCGCACTGGCGCCGACAGTGGGCTTCATCCCGGCCGCAGGCCTGCTTCTCTTCGCCCTCTTTCTTTTCCTGGGCAATCGCGCCGCAAAGAGCCTGGCGCTCGCCTGCGCACTCGCCTGCCTGGTCTACCTGGTCTTCGCCACCTGGTTGCGGGTAGACCTCCCACGACAATTCATCGAGTGGTAGTAGAAGCGCCATGAATCCCGGCCCCATTGAAACGGCATTTACCAGCGTCTTCCTGAACTGGGAGGTGCTGCTGGTCATCTTCGCCGCGGCGGCCTACGGGATCTTCATGGGCGCGGTGCCGGGCCTGACGGCGACGATGGCGGTGGCCCTGCTCATCCCTCTCACCTACTTCATGGACACGACCTCGGCGCTCGCGGCGGTGGTTGCCCTCGTAGCGAGCGCCATCTTCGCCGGCGACATCCCCAACACCCTGCTTCGCATACCCGGCACTCCCTCCTCGGCGGCCTATACCGACGACGCCTACGCCCTCACCCGCCAGGGGCGCCACCAGGCGGCCCTCGGGGTCTCGCTGGTATTCAGCGTCGCGGGAGGAATCTTCGGCACCCTGGTGCTGATCTTCCTGGCCCGGCCGCTGGCAACGCTTGCGACCAGCTTCTCCTCCTTCGAATACTTCTGGCTCTACCTGCTCGGCCTCAGCTGCGCCGCGCTGGTCTCGAGGGGCTCGTCGCTCAAGGGCGCGCTGGCCCTGGTCATCGGCCTGCTGATCTCCACCATCGGCCTCAGCGCCGTCCACAGCGAGCCCCGCTTCACCTTCGGGGTCCCCCAGCTGCTCAAGGGAATCGAGTTCATCCCCGCCATGATCGGTCTCTTTGGCATCTCCGAGGTCCTGCGCAACATGAGCGGTCCCACCGGCCTCAAGGCCACCCCTGCACAGCAAATGACGGAAGCCGAGCGGGGAGGGGCGATCAAGGCTACCTTCGGACCCGCCTTCCAGACTCTCACCGGCCGAATCCTCCATTTCCTCCGCTCGAGCAGTATCGGCTCGTTGATCGGCATGCTGCCGGGCGCCGGGGCGGACATCGCCGCCTGGGTCTCGAAGGCCATCTCGAAAAGATTCTCAAAGAACCCCGGGGAGTACGGAAAGGGCTCGCTGGAGGCGATCGCGGACTCGACCGCCGCAAACAATTCGGCGCTGGCGGGCGCATGGGTCCCTGCACTCGTCTTCGGAATCCCCGGAGACTCCGTTACCGCCCTCGTTCTCGGGGTGCTGACCATGCACCATGTAACCCCGGGACCCGACATCTTCGAAAAACAGGGTGAACTGGTCTACTCGATCTACGCCATGTTCCTCGTCGCCAACCTCTTCCTGCTGCCACTGGGCTTCCTGGCGATCCGCGCCGGCGGGCTGCTCATCAGGATCCCGCGCCGGGTGCTGCTGCCCTGCATCCTGCTCTTCTGCATTGTCGGCTCCTACGCCATTCGCAACAGCTATCTCGATATCGGGGTGATGCTGGTGATGGGCCTGCTCGGTTTCCTGCTCGAGCGCAAGCAGGTGCCGCTGGGGCCTGTCGTTCTCGGTATCATTCTCGGAGGCCCGCTGGAGGAAAAATTCATCCAGAGCCTGACGAGCTCCGATGGTAATATCGCCGCCTTCTTCAGCAGGCCGGCGGCGGCCGTGCTGGGCATCATCTGCCTGGCGCTCTGGGTCTCGCCACTGCTCCTGCGAAAAAAAAACACAGATAGGGAAGACAGAGGAATGAACGAGAACGATACAAAAAAAGTCAGGGTGCTCATCTCAGGAACTGAATCAGGAAATGTTCAGATGGTCTCTTTCCGGCACTACACTCGGAAAGAAGCCCAGGAACTCGGACTTGACGGCTGGGGGAGGAACCTCCTTGAGAAAGAAAAACGAGTCGTGGCCGTGTTCGAGGGACCGACGGAAGAGGTCGACAAGATGCTCGAATGGTGCGGAGATAATGAAAAC
>JAKUSY010000629.1 GCA_022451445.1 Planctomycetota bacterium | reverse complement strand
AAAGTCCCACGGACCTTCCGAGCCCATAGCCCACCATCTTCCGGCAGAGCTGGCGCAGGAACTCGTCGCCGCGCTCTTCGAGCAGGTACTTTCGCAGGCCGTCAATTCCCTCGAAGGTCGTCCCATCCCGCAACGTCGATTTCACGTCCACCGGCCGGCCGGCGCGATCCTTATCCCTCCGCCGGCCAGTGGCATCGTAGGCCTCGAGGGCGAAACCGTAGGGATCGATCCGCTCGTGGCAGCCGGCGCATTCCGGCACGCTGCGATGTTTCTCAACCAGCTGGCGAACGCTCAGGCCATCGGTGGAGACCGCATCGGGGATATCAGGAACCGTAGCCGGAGGGTCGGGAAGATGCTCACCCAGAAGAAACTCGACGATGAAGTTACCTCTCAGGACGGGACTCGTTCTCGAGGCGCCCGACTGCCGGGCGAGGATGGAGGCGAGGCCGAGGATTCCCCCGCGACCGTATTTCCGCACCCCATCGACCCGCCGCCAGCCGGCGCCCTTGACCCCGGGAATACCGTAGTGGCGGGCCAGGCGGTCATTGAGGAAGGTGTGGTCGGCGTCGAGAATCTCCAGGACAGAGCCCCCCTCCTGGAAGAGATGCTTGAAGAAGAGAACCGTCTCTTCGTTCATCGCCGAGCGAAGGCGCGGGTCAAAAGACGGAAACAGCTTCTCATTTTTCTCATCGAGCTTATGAAAATTCCTCACCAGGAGCCATTGGGCGGCAAACTCGCTCGCAAGACCCCGAACCCGTTCATCGCCGAGGAGGCGAAGGGTCTGTGCCCGAAGCACAGCCGGCTCGAGAAGCCGTCCTGACCCGGCCACCGAGAGCAGCTCCTCATCGGGGGCCGATGCCCAGAGAAAATAGCTCAGGCGGGTGGCAAGCTCGAAACTGGAGACGGGGCTCGCCGCCTCACCGGGCTTCGGGCGCTCTACCTTGAAGAGGAAGTTCGGTGAAACCAGCACAGCGGTGAAGAGCCCGCGAAAGGCCTCGGTGTGGAGCTTTCCCGCCTTGCGAAGAGAACGATAGGCGCCGAGGAGCTCATCCTTCTCACTCCCGGAAAGGGGTCTCCTCCAGGCCCACGCCGCGAACTCCAGGAGGGCATCGAGGTGAACCGGCTCGGAATCGACGAGCCTCTTTTGAAAGAGCGCCGCGCGCGCTCGGATTGGTTTGTCGTAGCGCTTGAAGATGATGACCATGTCGGGACGATCCTGGGTGGAGAACTCGGAGATCTGCTCGAAGCTGTCGACCAGCTTCAGCGGCTCCCGGCTGATGTAGGTCAAACGATCCCAGTGCCGCTCCAACTCGGCGACCTCTCCCCCGCTCAACATCATCTGGCGAAGATAATCATCCTCGCGGTAATGGAGCTTCAGGGTGACCACCTCATCGAGCGGAACCACGCGCGTATAGCACATCGCCGGGGGAAAGTGCCTGCGGAACTCCTCGTTCGCCACCTTCAGCCTCTCGCTTCCCTTTCCACCGGGGAGGGCAATCAACGGCGAGCCCGCCACAGCGAGGTTCGCGTCAGCGGGTTTCTTCCGCAGGACTGCGACCTGGAGGCTGCCGTCCCTGCCGAGCTTCGGCTCAGGCCGCGCCGTCACCTTGAAAACCCTTCCGACGGCGAGACCGGCCGGAATTCGAACCTCGAGAACTGACGGGACCTTCACGACGATGCTGCGACCATCGAGCTTCGCCCCTCCGGGCCGGCCGCCAAAGGCATCCGGCGCGAGACCAAAGCTCTCCTCGTTCTCCAGCGGTTCCCCGGGCGCTGGTCCGGCTCCCAGGTCCACACCGCTGAAGAAGGGCCCGGTGACCGCCTTCAACCTGTTGAGAAGCTCCAGGTCGGGACCGCCCTTCCCCGGTCGGCTGGTCAAACGACGACGTGCTTCGATCGCCAGGGCATCGAGCTTCGGGGCGGGTGCCGCCGCATCGTGCGCCTCTCTCCAACGCGCGAGGATGCTGCCCTTCGGAATCAAATCTCCCGGAGGTGTCTTCTCCGCGATCTTGCCCCTGTAGAAATGCCAGACGCCATTATTGCCAAGGCTGTCATCATGAGGATTGGCATCCTGGAGATTCCCGGCCACATCGACGGCCAGGTCCCAGCGACGCTTCTTCCCCATGGTTTCTCCCAGGACCAGTTCGACCCCGGTCAGGTCGCAGGATTGCGAACCGCCCCACGGAGCGATGACCAACGATAAGTAATCT
>JAKUSY010000628.1 GCA_022451445.1 Planctomycetota bacterium | reverse complement strand
GGTATAGCTCTCCAGGCCCGCAAGCGAAACGACCTCGAAGCTCTTCCTGAGGAAGATGCCGGTGTAGTTCCTCCTCATCGGAGGATCGAGCTCGGAGAGATCCGTCACCACGAACGGCTCTCCGTAACCGATGGCAGCCGCGGCGGCGGTCCACCCCGTGTCATCGAAACCCGGCAAACGCCAGGCGCCGGGATCCGGGCTCGATGCTTCCTCTATACCAGTGAGGTACCGCCAATCAGCCTCAGCGGGAACCAGGACAGTCTCCGCCGCGCGCAGCGAAAACGTGCAGAAGAGCAGCGACAGGCAGGCAACACCCAGCCTCAGATTTGAAGGATAACGGTATTTCATGGAGAATACGCAGGGTCGGGAACGGTCAGCGATGATTACCTATTGTACTACCCGCCAGCCGACAGGGTCCATCCGCAAAGCCATCGAGCGCGGTCCGCCAGTGGAATCCGGCTGGTCACCCCGACCGCTTACTGGCAGAATACCGGCATGAAGACGATTGTCCTGGAGGAACCGGGCAAGCTGGTGGTCACCGAGACCGAGCCTCCCGCCGGAATCGGCGAAGCTGAGACCCTTGTAAGGGTCCGCAGCGTAGGAATCTGCGGAACGGATCTGCACGCCTACCGCGGCCGCCAGCCTTTCTTCGAATACCCCCGTATCCTCGGCCACGAACTCGGTGTCGAGATACTCGAAACATGCGAGAGTCCCAACGGCCTGCGCGCCGGCGACCTCTGCTCGGTCGAGCCCTACCTCAACTGCGGAGACTGCGTCGCCTGCCGGGCCGAGCGCCCCAATTGCTGCGTCAGCCTCCAGGTGCTCGGGGTGCATATCGACGGCGGCATGCGCGAGGTCATCTCCGTTCCCACCAGCAAGCTTCATCCGTCCGCGGAGCTGTCGGCGGACCAGCTGGCGCTGGTAGAAACCCTGGGAATCGGCTCCCACGCGGTAGAGAGAGCCTCCCTCACCCCCGGGGAATCCGTCCTGGTGACAGGCTGCGGACCGATCGGGCTGAGCGTCATCCAATTCGCCCAGCTGGCTGGAGCACGCCTGAGCGTCATCGATCTCGATCCCGAACGCCTGCGGTTCTGCCGCGATCATTTCAACGTCGAGAACACGATCATCGCAGGAGAGAGCGCCCGCGCGGAGCTGGCCGAGGCGCTCAGCGGCGAGCTGCCGACAGCGGTTTTCGATGCCACCGGCAACGCGAACTCCATGATGGACAGCTTCCACTACGTCTCCCAGGGAGGCCGGATCATCTTCGTAGGTATCGTAATGGACGGCATCACCTTCCACGATCCGGACTTCCACCGCATGGAGCTCACCATCCTGGCCAGCCGCAACTGCCGGCCGCAGGATTTCAGGCGCATCATCGCCGGAATGGAATCCGGCGCCATCGACACGCGTCCGTGGATCACCCATCGCTCGTCCTGCGAAGATTTCGTCGAATCTTTCGGGCAATGGGTCGAGCCCGGCTCCGGAGTCGTAAAGGCCGTCCTCGACATGTAGACCGCCAGGCCGACTGCGGAACTTTCATTCCTTGCCGAGCAGGACGCGGGGGGTTAGCCTTGAAGGTACAAGCGTCGGCTTCGGCGCAGGGTTTGAATGGTAAGCGGGAGGAAAAGCGGCTTCCGCCAGGGTCCTCTCGTCGCTGCATACAAGGACGATCAGTTCAATGACTTTAAAGAAAATAACCGGCGGCTGGCTCGCGCTCGCGGCGCTGCTCAGCTGCCTGCAGCCAGGGGGCGCCACCCGGCTCGCGGCCCAGGATATCCCCGAGCCGGTCCTCTTCCTCGACGAGGGCGAAGAATATACCTATTTCAGGGGAATCGAGGAGCCCCCGGCTGACTGGACCACCCTCGAATTCGACGATTTCGACTGGGAGATCGGCAATTCCGGTTTCGGCTACGGAGATGTGGATGACAATACGATCATCGACGACATGCAGAACTCGTACCTGAGTATCTACATCCGCAAGTTCATCAACATCGACGATCTCGGCGCGATCAATTTCATCCAGCTCGGCATGCGCTACGACGATGGTTTCATCGCCTACCTCAACGGAGTAGAGATCGCCAGGTCGTTGAGCATGGGACCAGCCGGAATCCCGGCGAATTTCAACACCCCCGCCTCGGACCATGAGTCAACGCCCACGCCGGAATGGTTAAATTTTTACCTCGATGCTCTCGACTTGCGCCAGGAAGGCG
>JAKUSY010000627.1 GCA_022451445.1 Planctomycetota bacterium | reverse complement strand
CAAACAAATGAACACGAAAAACGGAGTACAGAGGGAGTCCCCCTCCCATGTTCCGTTCTGCGTCGAGACCCAAACTTAATACTAGCCTTCCTATGCTAACTGAATCTCAGCGAGATAAAAAAGGATAAAAAAAAGAAAATGCGATCAAACCTGAAAAAGATTCCCGAGGTCTTTACCCGTCGAATGAATGGCGAATGTTCCGGCTGGATCCCGAGCCGTCAACCCCGGGGGATGGTTCGAGAAAGATGGAGCCCGGAGCCCTGTTTTTCCAACTCAAGGCTTCTTCAACATCCACTCGAGAGTCGAATGGCAGCCGCCGGGTTTTCATCTTCTATGATTGGAGATGGAAGGCGCCTGGGGATGCTGAATTAGGACGTGAGCCAGCAGGCACATTCGGCGCGGAGTTTCCGAGAGGCTTTTATTGTCCGTAAGATATTTTAATTAAAAGGCTTACAGTCAGCAGGCAGGCTGGTCGCAGCCTATGATGATGTCTCCAGGGTTGGAGCTCAGTGCGCAGGAAGACGGAGGAGGAGGGCCTGGGCCTCCCCTGAAGAGCCAGTTCAGGGAGTAGACCGGGTCGGCGACATTGACCCGGTCATCGCCGTTTGAGTTAGCCGCGGCGTTGCAGGGGGGCATGGGACCCCCTGTAAAGAGAAAGCCCAGCACCCAGATGCCATCGGCTATGTTGACCCGCAGGTCCGCGTTCGCATCGCCTCTGACAAAAGGGCCGGCCGGAGGCACCTCCGGGGTCGCCTCCAGGGCTGGTGAAGGAGCGGATTCATTGCCGCTGTGGTCCAGCGCTGTGACAGCGTAAGTGTAGGTAATGTCATTCACCACGGTGTTGTCATTGTAAGAGCTCTCAGCCAGCCCGGGCGCGAGGAGCTCTCCATCCCTGTAGAGGTTGTAGCCGGCGAGGTCATCTTCGGTATTAGCCGTCCAGTTGAGGTTGACTGTCCTGTCGCCTGGGGTGGCCTCGAGGCCCGTGGGGGCCGCCGGCGGAGTCCGGTCGGGAGTCACGGAGAAGCCGCAGCCGCCCAGCTCCGGCAGCAGGGTCTCTCCATCGTAGGTCACGATGCTGTCTACCGGCAGGCCGGAACCGCTCAGTCCATCCAGGTAGCTGAGGTTGACGATTTCGGCTTCGCCTGCCGGGATGATTCCCTGGAGTGTTATGGCAGCGACACTTACGTCGCCTTCGGGCGGCAGCGTAACCGTACTCCTGAAGGACAGGAGTGCGGCGCTGATCGCTCCGGCTCCACCGTTGACGACCTCGTTGATTTCCCATCCTTTGTCCATCAGGCCCTCGGCATCGGTTCCCTCGATGGTTATGGAGCGAATGGCCGCGTTTGAGGCCTGGACGCAGAAGGACCAGCTTTCGACCCCGATAGCGGAGGAGTTGTCGCTGGTCGACAGGACACAATCGACAGCCTTGTCGTATTCACTCCCGGCGGCGCCTGTTATGCCGTCGCAGCCTGAGAAACCGTAGGCGAAGGACATCGCAACGCCGGGCTCTTCCTGGCAGAAACCAGCGGCGGTGGGAAGCCAGCAGGCTGCGGCAAGGACAATCGGAGGCGGGAGTATTCTCATACGCATACACAGAGTGTCCTCGACAGAACTGTTTTTTCAAGAAAACACCCCGGGTCCGTTGGAAAAGGACCCGGGGTGTTTGAAGTCAGCGGTTGAAAGCGATCAGAGCTCGCAGCTCGAGAGGCTCCGATGCGCCGGTCCTCCCAGGAAGAGGTACTGCAGCGTGTAGGTCGGGTCGGAGATGTCGATGTTCCCGTCGGCGTTGGCGTCGGCCGCCCCCGGGCACCCAGGCGCCGGTCCGCCGAGGAAGAGATACTGCAGGGGATAGGTCGGATCGGAGATGTCGACGTTGGTGTCGCCGTTGGCGTCACCGCGTACGGCCGTGACCGCCTCTTCCGGGGCCGCCTCGACGGCCGAGGACCTGTCGGACTCGTTGCCGCAGGAGCCCACGGCGGTGACCGCGTAGGCGTAGACGACGCCGTTGTCGACGCTGTCGTCGACATAGGCGCTGTCGGCGAGGTCTCCGGCCAGCAACTCGCCGTCGCGGTAGAGGTTGTAGCTCGCCGCGTCGGCGCTGTCGGCCCAGTCGAGCGCCACGCTTCCGTCGCCGGCCTCGGCTCCCAGGCCGCTCGGGGCATCGGGGGCCGTTGAGTCGGCGCCCAGGGCGTAGCTCGCGCGGCCGAGAGCGGGCA
>JAKUSY010000626.1 GCA_022451445.1 Planctomycetota bacterium | reverse complement strand
TCGGTCTACAAGCAGCACGTTCCGCTGGTGAACGCCTGCCGCCCCCCGGGAGAATGGCAGACCTACGACATCGTCTTCCGCTCGCCCTACTTCGACAAGGACGGCAAGCGCGTCAAGATGGGGACCTTCACGGTCTTCCACAACGGAATCCTCGTACAGGACAAGGTGAACATCTTCGGCCGGACCAACTCCAGCAGGCCGGTGTCGCCGGATTACAAGCAGGCCTTCTTCCTGCAGGACCACGGATCCCTGGTGAGCTACCGCAACATCTGGGTGCGGGAGCTCGAGCGGCTCCCCCTCGACTGAGATTGCCAGAGCAGATGAACGCCCCGGAGAGCAGCGCGCTGAGAACAGAGCTGGAGTCGATGCTCTCCAACGAGCTCCTGGCCGGCATTGCCGGCCGGGATGGCCTGGTGGACAAGCTCCAGCGCCACGCCGAGCTGACGCTCGAGGCGAACCAGCGGCTGAATCTCACCTCGATCACCGAGCCCCGGGAGGTCGCCCTGAAGCACTTCCTCGACAGCCTGGCGCCGCACTCCCTGCTCGATGATGGTGAGAGCGTCCTCGACCTCGGCAGCGGGGCCGGGTACCCGGGAATCCCGCTGGCCTGCGCCCTGGAGCTCAAGAAGATGGTGCTGGCCGAATCGACCCTCAAGAAGGCCCGCTTCCTGCAGGAGGTCGCCGCCGAGCTCGCCCTGCCCTCCATAGAGGTGCTGGGTGAGAGGGGAGAGGAGATCCTCAGACGAGCCAGGGTAGACACCGTCCTCGTCCGGGCGATCGGACCGGCCGAGCGCATCCTCAAGCTGCTCGAGAGAGTGTCGTCCAGCTTCCACAGGCTGCTGCTCTACAAGGGGCCTGATCCGGCGAAAGAAATAGCGGAGGCCGAGCCCGTGGCCCGGAGCATGAAGCTCACCGCGAACATCGTTCTGGCCTACGAGCTTCCCGGGGGAACCGGCAGCCGCTCGATCATCGAATACCGCCACTCGTAAGCGCAAGAACCCCCCGGCCGCCCCTTTTCAGCCAATCAAGAAAAGGTTAAGATTCCCGCCTTCCTCAGAATGCTGACAGGAGCTCTCATGGCGGAAAAGATCAAGGTAGCGGGCCCGGTCGTCGAGCTTGACGGCGATGAGATGACCCGGATTATCTGGGCCAAGATCAAGGACAAGCTGCTGCTTCCATACCTCGAGATGGATCTGCGCTACTACGATCTCTCGATCCAGAGCAGGGATGCCACGGACGACCAGATCACCCTGGACGCGGCCGCGGCCATCGCCGAGCACAAGGTGGGCATCAAATGCGCCACCATCACTCCCGACGAGGACCGGGTCAAAGAGTTCGATCTCAAGGAAATGTGGAAGAGTCCCAACGGGACCATCAGGAATTATCTCGGCGGCACTGTCTTCCGGGCTCCGATCGTCTGCGAGAACGTGCCCAAGCTGGTAAAAGCCTGGAAGAAGCCGATCGTCGTCGGCCGTCACGCCCATGCCGACCAGTACCGGGCCACGGACGTGATCGTCCCCGGGGCCGGCACCCTCAAGATGACCTTCGAGCCCTCCGATGGAGGAGAGACGCAGGAGTGGATCATCAACGAGTTCGACAGCGCCGGGATCGGCATGGGAATGTACAATACCGATGAATCGATCGCCGGCTTCGCCAGGTCCTGCCTGAGCTACGGCCTGCAGGTAGGCTACCCGGTCTACCTGAGCACCAAGAACACCATCCTCAAGACCTACGATGGCCGCTTCCGCGACATCTTCGCCGAGATCTTCGAGGCCGAGTTCAGGGACCAGTTCGAGAGCGCGGGCCTCACCTACGAGCATCGCCTGATCGATGACATGGTCGCCCAGGTTCTCAAATGGGATGGCGGAATCGTCTGGGCCTGCAAGAACTACGATGGAGACGTCCAGTCCGACACCGTGGCCCAGGGCTTCGGCTCGCTGGGGCTCATGACCTCGGCGCTGGTATGCCCCGATGGAGAAACCATCGAATCCGAGGCCGCCCACGGCACGGTGACGCGCCACTACCGCGAACACCAGAAGGGCAACCCGACGAGCACCAACCCGGTGGCCAGCATCTTCGCCTGGACCCGGGGACTCGCCCACCGTGCGCACCTTGACGACACCCCTGAAGTAGCCGACTTCGCCACGAAGCTCGAAAGGGCCTGTGTCGAGACCATCGAGGGAGGCACCTTCACCAAGGACCTCGCCGTAGCGATCCACGGAA
>JAKUSY010000625.1 GCA_022451445.1 Planctomycetota bacterium | reverse complement strand
CCCTTGAGCTGAACATCTCCTGTCCGAATTGTCCCCTCGGCGGCATGGAGTTCGGTATCGATCCCGAGGCGACCCGTCGGCTGGTCGAGGCGGTCAGGGAAAACTTCAGCCGGACGATCATCGCCAAGCTCACGCCCAACGTGACCGACGTGGTGCCCATCGCCCAGGCTGCCGAGAGAGGTGGGGCCGATGCCCTCTCGCTGGTCAACACCTACGTCGGGATGGCGGTCGAGTGGAGGCAGCGGCGGCCCCGCCTCGGCGGTATCACCGGGGGGCTTTCAGGCCCGGCCATCAAGCCGCTGGCTTTGCGGCTGGTGTGGCTGGCGGCCCAGAATTGCGAGATACCGATCATCGGTATCGGTGGAATTATGAACACCGATGATGTCCTCGAGTTTATAGTTGCCGGAGCGAGCGCCGTGCAGATCGGTACGGTTCAGTTCATCCGGCCTCGCATAGCGCTGGATATTCTCGATGGCCTCGGCGAAGCTCTCGAGGAGATCGGCGCCGGCTCGATCGGGGAGCTCGTCGGCACCCTCGAGACGGATCGGGATGCCATCACGGTTCGCCAGGGGGACGCGGATGAAGGCGCCGGGGACCCGGCCGGCAGGTAAGACCATGATTAATTTCATCAACAGGATCCTGACCAAGATATTCGGCTCCACCGGCGATCGGGCGGAGAAGGAGCTGCGGCCCGTCGCTGAGCAGGTCAACAGCTTCGAAGGGTCCATGCGGAAGCTCGGCGATGAGGAGCTGGTGGCGAAGACAGGGGAGTTCCGCTCCCGTCTCTCGGAGGGAGAGACCCTCGACGACCTCCTGCCCGAGGCCTTCGCGGTCTGCCGGGAGGCATCCCGCCGGGTGCTCAAAACCGCGGGCGGAGTCGCGATGCGTCACTTCGACGTCCAGATCATGGGCGGTGTCGCCCTGCACAGGGGGCAGATTGCCGAGATGTCGACCGGTGAGGGAAAGACGCTGGTGGCGACGCTGGCCTGCTATCTCAACGCCCTGGAGCAGAAGGGCGTGCACGTGGTGACCGTCAACGACTACCTCGCCCAGCGTGACCGGGACTGGATGGCACCGCTCTTTGAATTCCTCGGGCTGACCTCCGGTGCGATCCAGGGCGAGATGGACAGCGTCGAGCGGCTCGATATGTACGCCTGCGATATCACCTACGGCACGAACAACGAGTTCGGTTTTGACTATCTCAGGGACAATATGAAGATCCACCTCGAGCAGCAGGTGCAGGGCCGCGGTCGCAACTTCGCCATCGTCGACGAGGTCGACAGCATCCTCATCGATGAGGCCCGTACCCCTCTGATCATCTCGGGCCCGGCGGAAAAATCGACGGACAAATACCATGTCGCCGACCGGGTGGCCAAGCGGCTGGTGAAGGGGCAGGATTTCGAGCTCAAGGAAAAGGAACGCTCCATCGTCTTTACCGAGGCCGGGATCGAGAAGGCCGAGGGCCTGGTGGGGGTCAAGAGCTTCTATGTCGGCAAGGACATGGAGTGGCCTCACCTCCTGGAGCAGGCGCTCAAGGCTCATCATGTCTACCACAGGGACGATCATTATCTCATCGATAACGGGGAGGTGAAGATCATCGATGAGTTCACCGGCCGCGCCCTCGAGGGGAGGACCTGGAGCGAGGGACTTCACCAGGCGGTCGAGGCCAAGGAGGGGCTGCAGATTCGCCGTGAGAACCAGACCCTGGCGACCATCACCCTGCAGAATTACTTCAAGCTCTATTCGAAGCTCTCGGGGATGACGGGTACCGCGCTTACCGAGGCGGTCGAGTTTGATGGGATCTACAAGCTACGGGTCGCGCCGATTCCTACCAACAAGCCGCTGATTCGTGATGACCTGCCGGACGTCGTCTACATGACCGCGCGCGAGAAATACTACGCTATCGTCGAGGAGATCGACCGGGTCAATAAGCTGGGTCGCCCCATCCTGGTGGGTACGACCTCGGTAGAGAAGTCCGAGTTGCTCAGCGGCATGCTCAAGCGCCGAGGGATCAAGCACTATGTCCTCAACGCCAAGCATCACGATCGCGAAGCGGATATCGTCGCGGAGGCGGGCCAGGCCAGCCGCGTGACTCTCTCTACCAATATGGCCGGACGCGGAACGGATATCGGGCTGGGTGAGGGGGTGGTCGAGAGGGGCGGCCTGCACGTTGTCGGCACCGAGCGGCACGAATCGCGGCGCATCGACCGGCAGTTGCGCGGCC
>JAKUSY010000624.1 GCA_022451445.1 Planctomycetota bacterium | reverse complement strand
GCTAAGACAGGATAAACCCGCCGGGTTTATTTTTCCGCCTCATTCCATTTTCCGGCCGTCCCATTTTGAAACGGGAGGAAGTTTTTCCCCGTGCAAAGCTGTATATTCAGGACCATGGAGAAGCGTCTCATCGTGTCATTACTGGTTCTCTTCCTGGCGGGTTGCGGGTCGACGCCGCGCAGATCGGTGGCCGATTATACCGTGGCGCGGAGGAAGACGGTCGAGTCGCCCACGGCGGGAGGCGTCGAGAGATTCTTCGCGAGCTCCGATGCGACCCTCGTTCGCATCAACGGGCGAGCCCTCACCCGGGGTGATTTCCTCGAGGCGGTCTTCCGCCAGTTTGGAGAGATGACGCTCCTCTCGGAGGTCATCAAGGAGGAGCTGTTTCTGCAGGAGGCCGAGCGCCGTGGCCTGCAGGTAAGCGGGAAGGACGTGGAGAGCGAGGTCGAGGCTGTTCTCGACGGGATGTCGAGAGAGCTCGGGAACGGCGATGCCGCCGCGGGACGCATCAAGCTGGCGGATCTCTACGAAAAACAGGGGCTCAGCCTCAATGATGTCCGTAGTGAACTCAGGAAGAAGATGGTTGCCCAGGTCCTCATCAAGAAGGTCACGATCTCTATGCGGGAGCCGGGCGGCATCGATCTTCGCGCCCTCTACGAGCGAAACAGGAGGTATCACACCAGGCACATAGCCTATAGCTTTCCCTCCTTCCAGGACCAGCCGGATTCGGGCCAGCTGCTCAAGAAGAAGGCCGCCCGGGAAAAGGCCGGGTCGGCGAGGGCGAAGCTCATCAGTGGAGAGCTCGAATTCGCCGCTGTCGCCAGGGCTGAGTCCGATGACCAGGTTACCCGCCCGCTCGGAGGCAGCCTCGGACCGATCACCGCGGAAACCCCGATGGCGGAATCTCTCAAGAAGGCGATTTTTTCCCTCAAACCCGACCAGGTGAGCGAGCCGGTTGAAAACCCCCGTGGAGGTTACCACCTCTTCCAGGTTACGAAAATCGAACCTTCTCAGGCCTACGATGAGGTGAAGGATGAGGTCAGGAAGAAGTACCTCGAGCGCGCTCCGGAGCTCGAAGAGATCCGCAAGACCTACTACCGTCTACGGACGCAGGCGCGGATTGACTGGCCTGGGGAGAAATGAAGCCGGCCCGATGAAAACGATGGTCTCGACGCAGCAGGAATTCCAACGGGCTCCGGGAGTCGGCCCGAGTATTGCCGCCAAGCTGGCCGAGCTCGGGGTCCAGGGGCTCGATGACCTGGCGGGACGCTGCCCGGAGGCTCTCTACCGGGATTTGATCAGGCTGCGCCGCGCCGAGATAGACCGCTGTGTCCTCTACGTCTTTCGCTGCGCCGTTTATTTCGCAAAGACGGCTAATCCCGATGCTGAAAAATTGAAATGGTGGCGCTGGAAGGATAAAACGGTCTCCTGAAGAGCAGGTTTTCCGGGGTTGGCGTCCCAGTCCCGGCCAGTCGCGACAAGGCAGCACCAGATGGAAGAAGTTGAAGTGACCGAGACCGAGGGCCCCGAGCAGGATGCCACCGCGGAGCCGGAGGCCGTCCCGGAGCCGCCCGCCGGGACTGGCGAGGAGGAGAATGCGCTCGGTCCCCTGGGCGAAAATGATCTTCCTCGCGCCATCGAGGCGGTCCTCTTCTGTGTCGGTGAGCCGGTCACCATTCGCGAGCTCGCGGACATCTTCAAGTTCGGAGTTCACGATGTGAGAGCCGCGGTAGAAAAACTGCGCGAGGAATACATCGACTCGGGGCGGGCCTTTCGTATCGAAGATATTTCCCAGGGAGTGCAGCTCCTGACCCTTCCTGAATACGACCCCTGGCTTCGGAGCCTGCATCAAAAACGGCGTTCGAGCAGGCTCTCGCCGGCGGCGCTGGAGACCCTCGCGGTCGTCGCCTACAAGGGGCCTATCACCAAGGCCGAGCTGGAGGCTATCCGGGGGGTGAATTGCGCCCCGACGCTCGGTACCCTGCTCGATCGCGAGCTTATCAGGGTCGCCGGCAAGGCGCCGGGTCTCGGCCGTCCGCTTCTCTACCATACCACGCCCAGGTTTCTCGAGAGCTTCGGCCTCGGCAGCCTCAAGGACCTTCCCCAGCCGGAGGTGCCGCCTTCCAGGGAAGAGCGAGAGGCGGCGCAGGACAGCGGGGAAGCGCTCGAGAGCCCCGAAGCTGTCGCGGAGGACCCTGGTGAAGAGGCGGCGCCCGGCTCTGAACCCGCCCC
>JAKUSY010000623.1 GCA_022451445.1 Planctomycetota bacterium | reverse complement strand
GCGGCTTCGGCCAACTACGATAAGGCCCTGGCCTTGAAGGGCTCAATTTATAAGCGCTCCGGGCGCGCAGCCGAGGCGGCGGAGGTTTATTCAGAGCTTCTGTCCTCGAGCCCCGGGCATCCGGAGGCCCTGTGGAACCTTGGCCTGCTTGAGCTGAGCCGCAAGCGCCTGGGGCCCGCCCTGGAATTGTTGGAGCAGGCCGCGAGGGTGAGGAAATCCGCCGAGGCCTGGGAGTTTCTGCGCAACATCGCCAGCCGGGAGAAGAGCCTCCAGGGTCGCCGGGTGGAGTTCTCACGGGCAGCTTTGAGGTTTCGATCGTCGTCGGATAACTATTTTCAATGCGCGGTGGCTCTTATCGAGTCAGGAGACCGCAAGGGCTGTCTCGAGCTCCTGCGGGAGGGAATCCGCAGGCATCCGGCCGATTCGCGCCTGAAGGGTTTTTATTCCCAGGCGCAGGGGGCGCCAGGAGGCGGAGGGTGATGCGACAGGGGTTATTTGATGGCCGGATTTTTACGTCGCCCGGGCTGCTGTTGATGGCGGTCTTGTGTTCCTGCAATCGATCGGCCGAGCCTCCCGGGCTCACGGGCGCCTCGCCCGTTTTTCCTTCCTTTGAAGATGTGACCTCCTCGACGGGGATCGATTTCGAGCGCGACAATGGGCACGACGGGAAAAGCTGGAGGGTGGTGGAGACGGTCAACGGCGGTGTGGCGCTGCTGGATTTCGATTCAGATGGGCGCCTCGACGTTTATTTCACCAATGGCCGGCGTCCCGGGACGCCCGCCGCGGCCGGCAACCGCCTGTACAGGAATGTCGGCGGGTGGAGATTCGAGGATGTCTCGGTGGCTTCCGGCACCGCGGATGATTCGCTGAGCCTGGGCTGCGCGTCCGCCGACATCGATGGAGATGGCCTGGAGGATCTCTACGTAACCAATCTCGGGCCGAACAGGCTCTATCGCAATCTCGGCGGTGGGCAATTCACCGATATCGCCGCGAAGGCGGGCATTGCAGGGGAGTCCATGGATGCCGGCGCCGTTTTCTTCGATATGGATGGAGACGGCGACCTCGATCTTTACGTTGCCGGCTACATGAACGACACCAAGGTCGAGCACGCCCCCCTGGTCTACCGCGGGGTGCCCGGCTACTGGCCGCCGACGAGCTATGATCCCGCGCCCGACCATCTCTATGAGAACCGTGGAGATGGAGCCTTTGTCGATGTTTCCGATGCCTCCGGGATCCGGTCGGTGGACCCCGGGCGGGGGCTGGGCGTGCTGGCCGGGGACTTCAACGGAGATGGGAAGGCCGACCTCTACGTCGCCAACGACATGTCCGAAAACTTCATGTTTCTCGGAGATGGGAAGGGACGGTTCGAGGAGCAGGGCCTCTTCAACGGCACCGCGCTGGGCCAGGATGGCAGCCCGCTCGGCAGCATGGGGCTGGACTCAGGCGACTTCGATGGCGATGGGCACCCTGACCTCTTTGTGACGAACTACTATGCCCAGGCCAACAACCTCTACAGGTCCAGCGGCGGTGTAGATTACGAGGACGCCGCGGACGTGGCGGCCGCCGATTCAGGCAGCCTTCCCGAGGTCTCCTGGGGAGCGGGCTTTTTCGATTTCAATCTCGATGGCTGGCAGGACATCTATGTGGCCAACGGGCATCTCAATCCCTTCGCCAGCGACATCGTCGATACGGCCAGCTACGAACAGGGCAACAGGCTCTACCGCAACCGCGGGGATGGTGGCTTTGAAGATCGCACGGCGGCGAGCGGGGAGGCGCTCGGGGCTCGCCAGGTGAGCCGCGGAGCGGCCTTCGGCGATCTCGACAATGACGGCGATGTCGACATTGTCGTCTGTAATTCCCGGGGGAGCCCCCAGCTTCTTCGAAACGCGGGGGCCTCCATGGGACATTGGGTCCAGGTAAAGCTCGTCGGCAAGGGACTGAACAGCGGAGGAATAGGCGCCCGGGTGCGGATTGTCGCTGGCGGTCTCGAGCAGCGGAGGACCCGCCGCAGCGCTGCCAGCTACCTGTCGGTCAATGACCCCCGTCTTCACTTCGGCCTTGGCCGCGCCGCCGGTATCGAACGCCTCGTGGTCAGCTGGCCCGGGGGAGGAGAGCAGGTCCACGAGGGACTGTCGGCCGATCGGCTCCTCGTCATTCGCCAGGGTGAGGCGGCGGTTGAGGTCATCGATCCGGACACCAAATGATGTCGGGGGAGCTCGATTTCTTGAATGAAC
>JAKUSY010000622.1 GCA_022451445.1 Planctomycetota bacterium | reverse complement strand
AGTTCAGCCCGAAGTACATCCAGGCATTGAAGAGGAGAGCCGTCCGGATGAAGCAGGGATGCCCCCCGGCCGGTTTCGCCTTGCGCAGAAACCAGGCCGCCAGTACCGCGGCCAGCGCCAGCGGGAGGATGAAGAAGACAAGCCCGCCAACCGCGGGCGAGACCGGATCTCCCGACCGGTAGGCCAGCATGCGCAGGGTCTTGCCGGCGATCGGCAGCAGGGTGATCGGCAGCAGCTGCAGGCAGGGCCACCAGTGGCCCCGCACGCAGGCCACCAGCGGGATGAGCCCCATCATCAACCCGAGATCGTAGACCCGGTCGATCCAGGAGAAGTCGCTGAACTCCACGGCCAGGAGCAGGAAGAGGTGAACGCCCAGCAGGCCGCAGGCCAGCCAGAACGGCAGCGGGCTGGAGTCCGGCTCGGAAGAAACGCCGATCCGGCGCCGATTCAGCCAGAGCCCGAGGCCGAGCACCGCGCCCATCACCGTGCCGAAGGTGGTCTCCATGATGTTCCACCAGTTGAAATGTCGGGTGAAGACGCCGATGAAGCTCTCGTTGAAGAAACCCGGGTTCCAGGCGTTGGCCGCCTGCAGGGCCTGGCCGAGGGGAAAACCCAGCGCCCCGCCGAGGATGCCCCACAGCGCCAGGTTGCGCGCCAGGATATCCTTCTTCCTCAGCGCGGCGTACAGCAAGGCGGTGACGAGCGCGCACCACAGTCCTCCCCATACCTCGAGGCGGTGCTTCAACTCGACGCCCGGCTCCCAATGCCAGTGGTCGGAGAAGTAAAGCAGCGGCAGGCGCTTATTTTCCGGGTCGTGCGGAGAATTCAGGAGCCAGCAGCCAACCTCGAAGGCAGCCAGCATGCCGACCACCAGGAGGAGCAGCTCCCGGGTGCGGTAGCGCTTGCCGCCGAGGCCAAGGCCGAGGAAGAAGCCCGCAAAACCGATCCAGACGCCGCCCTTGATGGCGAGGCCGAGCAGGCCCCAGCGAAGCGCCTCCCAGTTTCCCACCAGCGGCGTGTCGTGGGTCAGGCCGACGGTCTGTCCGTAGGTCATCGAACCGCCGAAGCCCATGGCGATGGTGCCCAGAGCGGCGGCGCGGATCACGCGGATCGATGAGTTGCCCGGGCAGAAGAGAAACACCAGGACCAGGCTCACCAGCACACCGGCGATCATCGCACCGGTCTCGTGTCCGTACTGGCCGCGAATCCCCCACCCCATGCCGCCGGCCATGGCGGCCGTCAGCATGCCCAGCCAGAGCGGCGGCCCGAGATACAGCGAGGAGTCTTTCATGCGTCCCAGCCTACCCCCACCCGCACCGCGGCATCAATCAACAGGCCCCCGGTTGCGAAGCGCCCGGTGGTCGCTTAGGCTGAAGGCGGTCTGGAATATCTCCCGGCGGGACACCCGCCCCCCAAAACACCGAAAGGCACGATCCATGAAGACACTCTCCACACTGTTGTCCTTCCTGCCGCTCGCGCTGGCGACGGCCTTCATGCCGGGCTCCGCGGCACAAGGCGAGTCGCTGGCCGGCTCCAGGCCCAATATCATCCTCGTCATGACCGACGACCAGGGGATGGGCGACCTGTCCTGCCTGGGCAACAAGGTGCTCCGCACCCCCAATCTCGATCGTTTCCACGGGATCTCGACGCGCTTCACCGACTTCCACGTCAGCCCCACCTGCGCGCCGACGCGTTCGGCTATCATGAGCGGCCGTCACGAGTTCCGTAACGGCGTGACCCATACCATCAAGGAGCGCGAGCGCATGGCGCTGTCGACGACCGCCTTTCCGAAGCTGCTCCGCAAGGCGGGCTACGCCACGGGCATCTTCGGAAAATGGCACCTCGGCGATGAAGACGCCTACCAACCCTACAGCCGCGGCTTCAGCGAGGTCTTCATCCACGGCGCCGGCGGCATCGGCCAGTCCTATCCCGGCAGCTGCGCCGACTTCCCTCCCAACCGCAACAGGAAGACCCGCTACTTCGACATCGCCGCCCTGCACAACGATACGATCGTGAAGACCACGGGCTTCTGCACCGACGTCTTCTTCCAGGCCGCCCTCGGCTGGATTCGCCAGCAACAGCAGGCGAAGACCCCCTTCTTCGCCTACCTCAGCACCAACGCCCCGCACGGTCCGATGATCCCCCCGCAGAAAAACAGGAAGCGCTTCGCTGACCTCGGCTGGGGCTATCGCACCCAGGGACGCTACGGCATGATCGAGAACATCGACGAGAACT
>JAKUSY010000621.1 GCA_022451445.1 Planctomycetota bacterium | reverse complement strand
AGGACTGCAGTAAAGCGATAGAGCTGGATTCCGGCTTGGCTATTGCCTGGAGAAACCGGGGCCTTGCCTATTTATTCAAAGGCGAGGACGACCAGGCGATCAAGGACTACAGCAAAGCGATAGAGCTGGATCTTGACGATGCTGATGTATGGAACGACCGGGGCGATGCCTACACAAAACTGGGGAACGAAGCCAAGCCAAGGCCGATTATTTAAAAGCAGAAGAGCTCAAGGCTAAAGAGAAGAGCAAGCCCTGAGGGCTCCGCTTCATCGGCTTGAGTCATCTCACTCAACCCTCCCCCCAATCCGTATACCGTATACGTTACCCCGTGCAACGCGGTGTAAAGCGGTGAAAGACTTGCAAGAGTGGGGTGATGAGCCTACGTTGTGGCGCAAGGACTTATGACCGCGCCGCCTCTTGAGGCAGCCTGCTGAAAATCTAGGTGGCCAGTTTCGCGGGCGGCGGCGGACTGATAGTAAAAGAGTCCCCGGTAATAATATGTTCAGCAGAAAACCATTGTTGATCCTACTCACAGGGCTTTGTTGTTGCCTGCTCCTTCCTTGTGCCGGGCAGGCCCAGTCTTTCGATGAGCTGAAATCGAAGAACTGGCACCATTGGCGGGGACCCGCTGCCACCGGGGTCTCGAAAACGGCGAAGCCGCCGACGACCTGGGGTGAAGGGAAGAACATTCAGTGGAAGGGCGCCTTGCCCGGCAATGGGACCTCCACGCCCATTATCTGGAAGGACAGGGTCTACCTGCTCAGCACGATCGACACCGGCAAGGTCGATCCCTCGCTGCCGAAGCCTGAGGATCAGCCCAAGCGGGTATTCGGCATCACCTTCCCGAACACCATCCAGAGATTCGTGGTCCTTTGCCTCGATCGCAAGAGTGGCAAGGAGCTCTGGCGTCGGACGGCTAAAGATGGAATCCCTCACGAGGGACACCACGGAGACAACGACTTCGCCTCCGCCTCGCCAACGACAGATGGCGAACGACTCTACTGCTGGTTCGGTTCCGCGGGGCTGTATTGCTACGACCTCGAGGGAAAGAAGCTCTGGGAGCGTGACCTCGGCAAGGCGCACATGGGGGCCAGCCTCGGCGAAGGCTGCTCTCCGGTCATCCACGATGGCAAGCTTGTCATCGTGCGCGACCAGGCCCGCCAGTCGACCGTTCATGTGCTCAGTGCGAAAACGGGCAGGACCCTGTGGGAGAAAAAACGCGACGAGCCCAACGCCTGGGCGACGCCGGTCGTTGTACGGCACAGCGGCCGAACCCAGGTTGTCGTGCCCGCCTCCAAGATGGTGAGATGCTATGACATCGAGGACGGGAAGATCATCTGGCAGTGCGGCGGCCTGACGGGCAACGTGATTCCCTCGCCCGTGATCAGCGGCGACCTCGTCTGCTGCATGAGCGGCTACCAGGGCTACTCGCTGCTGGCGCTGCCGCTTTCGGCAAAGGGCGACATCTCCAAAAGCGACGCCATCGCCTGGAGCAAGGACAGGGGCACGCCCTACGTGCCCTCACCGATCGAGTATGACGGCATGCTCTATTTCACCCAGTCCAACCGCAACATCCTTACCTGCCTGGCGACGAAGACAGGCGATGTCATCATCGACCGAACCCGCCTTCCGGGCCTGTCGAATATTTACGCATCCCCTGTGGGGGCCGATGGCCGGGTCTACTTCATCGGCCGAAGCGGTACCACGCTCGTGCTCAGGCGCTCGAAGAAGCTCGAGGTGCTGGCGACGAACAAGCTGGAGGATCGCTTTGATTCCTCGCCTTCGCTTGCCGGGAACCAGCTCTTTCTGCGCGGCCGCAAGTTTCTTTACTGCATAGCGCGGGGGGAGTGATTTCAATAGAGGGTGTGGCGGCCACCGGTCGCCTTCCCTGTTCTCCGGGTAAGTAAAGCCATGAAGCTGAATCCAGCGTCGGTTCGTTTTTTTCTGCTTGCCGTCCTGTTCCTCCCGGGCGCCGAGGATCCTGTAATAGCGAAGGAGCGCCCGAACATCGTCCTCATCTTCATCGACGATATGGGCTGGGGCGATTTCTCGTTTTTCGGCAATAAGGACGCCGGCACACCCAACATCGATCGGATGGCGTCGGAGGGGATTCGCTTTGAGCAGTTCTACGTCAACTCGCCGATCTGCTCCTCGTCCAGAACAGCGATCTCCACCGGGCAATATCCCCAGCGCTGGAAGATCACCTCCTTCCTGAGCAACCGCGATCACAACAACCA
>JAKUSY010000620.1 GCA_022451445.1 Planctomycetota bacterium | reverse complement strand
CCTCCGGATCCCTGAACAGCGCCAGCAGGCTCTCTCCATCGAGAAGATGACCCTCGGGAGGAGCCAGGCCGGCGAGTTCGAGGAAGGTCGGGTACCAGTCGATCGGGGCTACCTGGGTCTCGTTCACTGTTCCGGCCGGGGTGTGCCCATCCCAGCGGATGATAAAAGGGACCCTCACGCCGCCTTCGTAGAGGGAGCCCTTGCCGGATTTCAAGGGCGCCTGCCGGGTGACCTCGGTAGCCCCCCGGACACCGGCATCGGAATAGCCGCCCACACCGCCATTGTCGGAATAGAAGACCACCATGGTATTGTCGATGAGCTTCCGCCCGGGTGAACGGACTGAATCCGTTGTCTCGAGATCATCCACCACCATGCCGATGCTGTCGTCCATCGCCTTGATCATGGCGGCGTAGATGGGATCGTTGTGCCGCTCGCCCCGCGGCAATCTATTGAATAAGGCAATGTCCTCCTCCTTAGCCTGCGTGGGGAGGTGCACCGAGAAGTGTGAGAAATAGAGAAAGAAGGGCCGGTCCTTCTCCAGCTCCATCCAATCGAGGGCCTCCGCAGTCAGGCGATCGGTCACATATTGGTTGGCGATACCGTTGGCTTCAAGGTGGGGAGCAGCGAAGGCGCCGTTGGCATCTGCGAAATAATTGGCGCGGCCGTTTGCCTGCGGCGGGACACCCCGGTCGGCGCCTCCATAGTTGACCTCAAAGCCCTGCGCCGTGGGGTAGCCACCTTCGTTTTCACCTCCCATATGCCATTTCCCGAAATGCCCGGTGGCATAGCCCGCCAGCCGCATCGACTCCGCCCAGGTCACCAGCCCGAGATCCAGCGAGCGTCGATTCGGAGCGGCGTCGAGCAGGCGGTTGGCCGCGTTGCCGCGGTTGCCGCTATTCACCGTATAGACCCCGGTGCGCGGGGCATACTGGCCGCTCAGGAAGGCGGCCCTGAAGGGCATGCAGTTGGGAAGAGCGTAGGCCTGGGGAAAACGCATCCCCTGCTCTGAGAGCCTGTCGAGATGGGGCGTCTGGTAATAATCCGACCCCCAGCTGCGAATATCGGTCCAGCCGAAATCATCAGCGAGAATAAAAACAATATTGGGCAAGGTGGCCGGGGGTCGCGGCCTGGCGCGAGAGACGACCTGGATTCCGTTGACCGCCCCCCGTCCGCTGCGGGCGGACACGACGAGATCGAACGAGCTTGCGGCCAGGTCGCGAAAGACCACGTAATTCCCAATGGTGGCCTCACCCACGGCGCCACCGCGAGCCTCGATGAAATGCCCATCGCACTGTCCCCGCTGCGGCTCCGTCCCGAAAATAGCCTCCTCGCCGATAGCGAATCGATAGACCCCTCCCACCGTCAGCGAATCAAAGTAGACATAGACATCGTACCCCCCCGCGATCATATGTTCCGGAAGGTTACGAAAGGAGAAATCGTTGGGCGCGTCCCCCGCTCCATTTCCCGCCCAGGCATCCATCATCCTGCCGTTGCGGCCATTGCCGTTGGAGTTGACGTAGGCAGCCTCGAAGGCAAAGGAAGCTCCCGAGGCAACCCCCTCGCTGTCGAGGAGATCGATGGTACCCCTGCCGGCCCGCCTGGCAGGACTGAGCGCGTTGTTCCAGTGACGCGCGGGGATAACACCCTCCACAGCGGCAGGGGTCAACGAGGTCGATTCACCCGTGGAAAAACTGACGCTGATGATGCCGCCGGGGACTTCGTCTTCACCGGCGAATACCGCGCCGCAGAAAGCAGCCAGGATGGAGAAAACAAGATATGGAACCCTGGAGCTCAACTGAGCCTCCTTCATTGGAAATAGCGACCCAGCATCGATTTTCCCTCGACAGAGCCGCCAGGTCGAAAAATTCCCGGTAGGCGCCATCAGCAAAACGATGCCGACTCCATCTTACCATGAGCATCGATTCGAAGCTGCCGAGGCGGTACAATTCCCCTGTTCTGATCAGGAGACCTCACAATGCATATCCGCATCCTCTGTACCTGCGCCTTGATCCTGCTTCCGGGTGTTGAAATCTTCGCCCAGGCAGAAAGAAAGAAAGCGCGGGACAGGCTGCCTGGCAAGGTCGCCGCGCTCGATAAAAACGGGGATGGAATACTCTCCGCCGAAGAATTGCCCCCCGGAGCCAGGAAGAAAATTCTGCCGGAATTCGACCTCAACAAGGACAACGCTCTCGATGCCCTGGAGCTGCGAGCCTGGCTGCATTCAAAAACAGGCGGCAAGC
>JAKUSY010000062.1 GCA_022451445.1 Planctomycetota bacterium | reverse complement strand
CCCATAGACCAGGAAGAGATCCAGGCCGAGCTGGACAGGCGCCGCCCGGGGCAGAGCGACATCACCACTCCCCGCTCGGAAGACGACCGGCTGGAGGTGCTCTCGGGCGTATTCGAGGGGCTCTCGACCGGAGCTCCCATCCTGCTCGTGGTCCGCAATAAGGATGCACGGCCGGAGGCCTATGATCATCTCAAGGACGTCTATCGTCCCTCGCACGCGGACTATACCTACCAGGTGAAGTACGGCCATCGAGACCATCGCGGAGGCGGACGCTCCAGCGCCCGGGAGACGATTGGACGGGTGGCCGCCGGGGCCATCGCCCGGCGGATTCTCGTCGATGCCGCCGGAGTCGAGCTCGTCGCCTACGTCAGGCGCATCCATGATATTGAGGCGGACATCGATTCCTCCTCCGTCGGCAGGGATGCCGTGGAGAGTAATCCGGCGCGCTGCCCCGATCCGGCCGCTGCGGAGAAAATGATCGAACGGATCAAGCAGCTGCGCAAGGAGGGCGACTCCGCCGGAGGTCTCATCGAGCTGGTGGTCCGGGGGCTTCCGGTGGGACTCGGAGAGCCGGTCTTCGACCGCCTCGAGGCGGACCTCGCCAAGGCGATGCTCTCGCTGCCGGCCACCAAGGGATTCGAGATCGGCTCGGGATTCGGAGGAACCCTGCTGACGGGTTCTGTCCACAATGATGCCTTCTACAAGGATGGTGATGACATCCGCACGCGCAGCAACAACTCCGGCGGGGTGCAGGGTGGAATCTCCAATGGAGAGGAGCTTCTGTGCCGTATCGCGTTCAAGCCGACGGCGACGATCAACAAGGAGCAGGAGACGGTCTCGACGTCCGGCGAGGAGACGACGTTGCGGGCCCGGGGTCGCCACGATCCCTGCGTGCTTCCAAGGGCCGTTCCCATCGTCGAGGCCATGGCTGCCCTTGTTCTCGTGGACCACTGGTTCCTCTACAGGGCGCGCAAGCTGCCGTGAGCGCGACCCTGCCGCCGCTCTATCTCATCACCGATGCCGACCGGCTCGGCGAGGAGCGGGTGCTCGAAGGCATCCGGTACGCCTGTGAGGGGGGGCTGAGAATGGTCCAGCTGAGGGAGCCAACCTGGAGCGCCGAGCGCCTCGAGGCGCTCGGGCGCAACATCATGGAGAGAAGCGCTTCCGGGCTCAGCCTGGTGGTGAGCGCTCATGCGGGAGAGGACTTTTCCTCCCGCCTGTCCCTGGCGGAGCGCCTGGACGTCCGGGGAGTTCACGTCGGCGGGGGGGAGCCGGCCTGCGTGGGGCAGGCGCGGGAAATCATGGGAAAGGACGCCCTGGTCGGCTATTCGGCGCATTCAGCCGCAGAGGCGGCCGGCGCCTTCGCTCTCGGAGCGGATTACGTCAGCCTCTCGCCGGTCTTCCAGCCGCTCTCGAAGGAGGGCCGTTTCGAGGCCCTGGGCCTGGAGGAGCTGGAGCGCGCCTGCTCCCTGCTCGCTGGGCCGGTTTACGCTCTCGGAGGCGTTACCCCCGGGGCGGCAGCTTCCATCAGGGCCGCGGGGGCCGCCGGAACCGCCGTCATCACCGCGCTTCTCGAGGCTGAGGAGCCGGCCTCGGTTTCAAGCGCGCTCTGCGCTCCCTGGACAGGCTCCTGGAATGAAGGTCCCGGGACTTCCGCCTGAGCCGCGCTGGTGAAGAGCCCGAGGCGGTACTTGACCCGCTGAATCGGCTGTGGAAACATGTCTCCCTGAGCTTGTTCTTAGAGAAGGTGTTTTCATGAGCTGGTATCTCAAAGTTGTATTCGACAATTACGCGAACTTCAGCGGACGAGCTCAGAGAACCGAGTTCTGGTGGTTCATCCTGGTAAGTCTAATCGTCTCTGCAATCGCCTTGGCTGTTGATAGGTTGATTGGACTGGATTTCCCGTCCGTATTCACGATCTTCATCCTCGCGGTATTTGTTCCCTTCCTGGCAGTCAGTGTCAGAAGACTGCACGATGTAGGTAAAAGTGGATGGATGTCGCTAATCAATCTTATCCCAGGCATTGGTTCGATATTTCTGTTTATGTTCTTTTGCATGGATAGCGTCCCTGAAGACAACGAGTACGGCCCGAACTCGCAGGAGAAACCGTCGCCCGTGAGTCCTTCAGTGAAGAGATTCTTTTTTTTCACTCTGTCTCTCCTCTGCTTTGTGCTCTTCCTGCTGCAGTGGAGCCCATGGGCGGATGCTGAGCGGGATTGGAAGCCCGTATTTGAATACATTGGCTTCTTAAACAAGGTGGACTACCTGACCATCCCGCAGCACTTCTGGACCTCCATCCTGGCGGGCTTCGCGATTACCTTCTTCGCGTCTGCCGTGGCTCACGGGGACCACGACATCGACGAGGAGTTCTGAGAATTTCGGGGATGACAGGGGGGTGGGAAGGAGAGCCGCGCCGGCCTTCAGCTGGTGCGTGCCTGGCGAACGGCGGCTTCCCAGCGCGCCGTGTTCTCGGCGACCTCCGCGGCATCCATGGCGGGGCTGAACCTGCGGTCTTCCCGCCAGGTCTCGCGAAGCTGATGGGTCGAATCGAAAATTCCCACCGTGAGACCAGCCTGCATGGCCGCCCCGAGCGCGGTCGTCGAGGTGATCGCCGGGCGCACGGCCTCGCAGCCGAGCAGATCCGCCTGGAATTGCATCAGCAGGTCGTTGTTTGACGCTCCGCCGTCGACCTTGAGCTCGATGATGCTGTCCCCTGGGTCGGCTTCGTCCCGCAGCAGGTCCTCACGCATCGCGGTGAGAATGTCGTTGATCTGGAAGGCGATCCCCTCGAGAGCCGCGCGCGCGATGTGGGCGGCTGTCGAGCCCCTGGTGAGCCCGGCGACCATTCCGCGGGCGTCCGGGTCCCAATGCGGCGCTCCGAGCCCCGCGAGGGCGGGAACGAAGACCACGCCGCCGGAATCTTCGACCGACCGCGCCATCTCCTCGACCTCCGATGAGTCGGCGATGAGTCCCAGGCCATCGCGCAGCCACTGGACGATGGCCCCGGCGATGAAGGCGGAGCCCTCGAGGGCGTAGGTGGTTTTCCCCCCGGTCCGCCAGGCGGCCGTTGACAGCAGGCCGTTTTCTGAGCGGATGATGTTCTCTCCCGTGTTGAGCATGAGGAACCCACCCGTTCCGTAGGTACACTTCGCCTCTCCCGCCGCGAAGCAGGTCTGCCCGAAGAGGGCGGATTGCTGGTCCCCGATCAGGGCGGCCACCGGGACTCCATCGGGCAGGAAGTCGAGTCCGCTGGTATGGGCGAAGACGGAGTCGTTGTCCCTGATCCCGGGCAGGAGCGCTGCGGGGACTCCCAGGATGTCGAGCAGGGCTTCGTTCCAGTCACGGCTCTCGAGATCCATGAGCAGGGTTCGTGACGCGTTGGAGATGTCGGTGACGTGGGAGGCTCCGCCTGAGAGCCTCCAGCACAGGTAGGTGTCGATCGTTCCGAAGCGCAGCTCGCCGGCCTCCGCCGCCGAGCGGGCGCCCTCGATCTCCTCGAGGAGCCAGGCGATCTTGGTGCCGGAGAAATAAGGATCGAGCACCAGGCCGGTTTTTTCCCGGAACAGACCTTCGTGTCCGGCCTCCTTCAGCTCCCGGCATTTCGCCGCGGTTCTCCTGTCCTGCCAGACGATGGCGCGGTGAATTGGACGGCCGTCTTCGGCTCTCCATATCGCCGTGGTCTCCCGCTGGTTGGTGATTCCTACGGCAGCGATGGATGAAGCCTCGATACCGGCTGTCCCCAGGGCGGCGGTTACCGAGTCCCTGACGCTCTGAAAGATTTCATCCAGATCGTGTTCCACCTGGCCCGGTTCGGGAAAGTGCTGGGGGAATTCCCTCGAGGCCTCGGCTAAGACGGCCAGGTCGCTGTCAAGGAGCAGGGCCTTGCTTCCCGTTGTGCCCTGGTCGATCGCGAGGATGACGTCTTTTTCGCTTTCACTCATCGAGGTGCTCCGGTTTTCAGGGTTGCCCGGCTGAAAGGAGGCTGCCGGATTCCGGCGAGCTCAGCTGCCTGAGGCTGATGATGCAGGACCTCGAGCCCTGCCGTGTGGTCCGCCGTTTGAATACCAGGGGAATGCCCAGGGGGCCGTCGAATGCCGCCTTGAGGACCGTGCCGCCTTTACTCTTCGTTTCCTCTGCGAGCAGGAGCTCGCGTTCCATGGTCCTGAAGAGCCCCGCGATCGTATAGGAGTCGTCTTTTGCCGGTCGGGGAAGCCCGTTGTAGGTCTGCGAGACCAGCTTGCCGTTGCGAACGCTTACCGTGGCCAGGGACTCCTGCTGGCGGTCTACATGGATGCTGAGGGAAAGGTCGTAATCTTCAGGTCCATGTTCGCTCCACAGCGCTCGCTGGGCTTGCAGTACCTGGAGATCGAGGACCGGGGTCCGGTCGGCAAGGAGGCTGAAGATGAGGATGCAGGCGGCGATGCAGAGAACGGCAATAAGAAGAAGAAGCTTCAGCAGGGGGGAGGATTCAGTCCTGGCGGCGCCGGAGTCTTGCATGGGATTTACCTGTAGCGGCGCGCCAGGCGGATCAACCGCCGCTTCCGGCCTTCCTGGGTTTCTCAGCGGGAATGCGCGGCGGCTGGAAGTGCTTCACGAAGAGCTCGCCGATGGTCTTCTGGATCGCCAGCTCGTCGGGGTACCCGGTGACCTGGAGGTAGGCTATCTTGCCGTCGGGGTCGGTGATGACCACCCCGTGGTTGTGCAGGAAGAGGTTTTTCTCCCGCTCCTTCGGGGCGGGGGCTCCACCCGGGAAGTGGGCGATGCCCGCGGGGAAGGGGGGCTTCCTGGCGGTGTAGAGCTTGACGGCCTGGGTGAGGCATTCCTTGCTGCCTCCCTTGGTCAGTTGGGAGTCGCTCTGGTAGATGCCCGCGAAGGCCAGCGGCAGGGTGTCGCCGGCGGCTTTTGTACGGGTAAAGAGCTGGGAGAGGAACTCGACCCGGTTCTTCTGGCAGCCGGGGCAGTCGTCGTAGGCTACCAGCAGGCCGATCTTGCTCTTGAACGGGCCGAGCGGATCTTTGGAGGGCTCGAACCCGGAGGTCTTGGAATTCCACCAGAGGGTCGCGGGCAGCGCGCCGAGGGGTTTTCCGACATACTTTGCCCTGAGACGATCCTGGATCATGCCCATCGTCTTCTTGTAGCTCTTGATCTTGCCCTTGACCTTGATCTTCTTGCCGTCGCGATTGAGCAGGAAACGGATGGTGGCCCCGATGTTCTCCTTGCGGAGCTCCTTGACGAAGCGGTCACGGTTGGGAATCAGGAAGTCGTTCAGGGCGATGATCTGATCGCCCTCCTTCAGGCCCATGTCATCGCCGGCCGAGCCGGGGTAGACGTAGATGATGCGCAGGCCGCTGTCGGCCTTCGTCTTGTCGATCATCTCGGTGAACACCCCGAGGAACGCGAAATCGCGCGATTGGGCGAAAGCAATCGAGGAGCCGAAGAGGAAGAGTAATGTGCAGATCAGGATCGAACGGCCGGGGAAAGACATCTTGGTATCCGCTATTTTCAATTCAAATAAAGTCGAGAACCGCGCCGCCGCGTTGACCCGCGCACTATGGAAATTGTACAGGAGGCGGGCTTTTTTCGCAGTACTTCCTGCTCTCGCCTCCCGTTGGGAGGAGCCCTCAGGAGACGATCCTGACCTTTCGGCCGCCGGAGCGCACGGAGCGCTCCTCGGCCCTGCAGACGGCGAGCGAGTCGGCCGCGCCGGCAGCCTCGAGGAGCGGATCGACCTTCCCCGACTTCACCGAGTGAATCGCGGTCTGCAATTCCCTGGCGAAGCCGTCAACCGGCTTGAGGGCCAGCTTGCGGGCGGCCCTGCCAGCTGTGGTGTAGAGCAGGGGCTCCGGGGCGGTGGAAGAGTTGAAGTGCACGGTTCCTTTTTCGAAAAAGGCATCGTAGCCGTGCTCAAAGGGCAGACCGGGCGCGTTCAGCCAGCCGGCCTCGGCGCTCAACAGCGGTCCCTTCGCCTTGCCGTGGTAGGTCGTTCTGATGAAGTTTACTCCCCTTTTGTCCACCAGGCCGTTGGAGGAGACGGCGTCCGGTTTGCCGAAGAGGTGGACGATGAAATCGGTGTCGTGGATGTGGAGGTCAATCACCATTCCACCCGATTTTTCCGGGTCGGCGAACCAGCTGGAGTCACCCCATTCGGGCATAGCGATGATACGCCTCATGTTGAGGGAGAGGAGCTTGCCCCAGCGTCCGCTCTTTACCGCATCACTCAGAAGGCTGAATTCCGGCATGAATCTCAGAACCTGGGCGACCATGAGATGCTTGCGGGCTTTTTTCGCGGCCCGCAGCATCTTGCGTGCATCCGCGGGATCGAGGGCGATTGGTTTTTCGACCAGGACCGCCTTGCCGGCTTCCAGGCAGCGGATGGCCGCCGGAGCATGCAGGTAGGAGGGCAGGCAGAGATCTGCAAGATCCACGTTGTCGTCCTCTAGCAGGGTATCGAGGGTTGGATGGACCTCTATTCCCGTCATGTCCTCGAGGCCGCCTTCATCCCCGAAGTTGCCCCCGACGCTGGAAAAATCTCCGCGGGCCTTTCTTGGATCGCTGGTGGCGATAGCGACCACCCTGCCCCCCCTGAGCCCCTTGGCGGCGCGCAGATGGGTCAACCCCATGAATCCCAGGCCCACCAGGCCGATTCCCACCGAACTCTTCTTTGCCATGAATCCTGACTCCCTGTTCTCTGTTATTGACCCGTTTGGAGGATGGAAAGTTTGGTCCTGTACGGGAAAAGTTTCAAGTGCTCAATCTCCGAGAAACCGCGCAAAATCAGGGGGTTGCGCAATGGAAGGAGGAGGGCAGGGGGATAGTAGGCGAATTCTTGCCCACCATTTCATTACCCGGGTGGTACAATCGCCCTCAATAGACCAGTCAAGTCTGAAGACTGGTAGCGAGCCTGGGGTTGGGGCTTCAGTGTTATCTTTTCAGAAACGTGTTCCCGATATGCGAAAGTTTCGGGCCGTTTCACATGTGAAAGATATAAGCCTTTTCAGTATAGATAAATAGGGAAGTGGGATACTCACTTTCAGTGAGGAATTGAATCGGTATCCCCAGTCTGAAACTTCCTGTTGTCTGAATGTCCGGGAGCTGCCGGTGAAGGCGGCCAGTGTTGGACGGGGTGAAACAACCCCGCTTCTTCATGGTTGGTTTTTCGCGGTTCCTGTTGTGAACCGGAAGAAACACGAGATCGAATCGACGATTCGATTCGCCTGTCAAGTTAACGAAGTTATTTCCTGCAACCAGGGAAAGACCAAGCGAGGAGAGAGAAATGTATTTTACCGAGAAGCAGCTTCGAATCATGGAGTTCATACAGCAGTTTCGAGATGAGCGGGGAATCTCTCCGACCCTCGAAGAGATTGCTTCGAACTTCGGGGTCACCAAGATCACCGTCTACGAGCACATCAACCAGCTCGAGCGCAAAGGCGCCCTGAAACGTGAAAAGTTCCGGGCTCGTTCCATCGAGCTGATCACCTCGGTAGAGGAGCGCAAGGCTCGCTACTCCATGCCGCTGATGGGCAACTTCCGCGAAGGCCTCCCGATCGAGGCGACCGAGGAAAGGGAGGATCTCAATATTTCAGAGATGCTTCCCTATGGACGCAATTTCTTCGCGCTGAGAGTGCGCGGCGATGAGCTCAAGCAGGACCATCTCACCGATGGAGATCTGATCATCGCCGAGAAGCGCGAAAGCGTTGATGACGGCGAGGTTGTCGTCGCGGTGCTCAATGGAGGCAAGGCCTGCATCAAGAAGTTATACCGGGAAGATGGCCAGATCAGGCTTCAGTCTCCCAATGGCAACCTCGAGAGCATGATGGTGCCGCATGCGGATGTCCGGGGAGTGGTGGTCGGCGTCCTGCGCCGCTTCGACGAGAGTGTCTGAGCTTTCCGGGATATAGTTCAGCTGTGGTTCGAGCCGCGGCTGGTTCCCCGGAGGCGGTTTACCGTCCGGCCTCAGGGAATTGCTGAGAAAACCGTACGTAGAAGTCCGACCAGGTCTTCAGGGAGGGTGGTATCTTCCGCTCGGAGGGCTCCCAGCAGGAGCTCCTGGCCAAGCTCGGCTGGCGGACAGGTGGGGCTTCTGCCGCCGCCGCGAGCGGCGATCCTCTCGAAGAAGGGGACCCTTTCGCCTTCCTTCGGGTGGATTCCGATCATGTGCACGATAAACCCAGCCTGTTCATGGCAGGCGCTTACCAGGCTTTCGATGGCGGGAAGATCGGAATAGTACGCAGGGGCGTCTCCGATCACCACGATCCTCTTCGCGGCTGAGGGGCGCCAGGCGAAGCGGCCAAGCTCCAGGGCCGCCCTGAGTGCCGAATCGATCCCTTCGGGTACGTCCCCTCCGCCCACAGCCTTCAGCTCCAGGATGCGTGGCAGCAGGTCCTCGGCCGGGCTCTCAGAGAGAGGATGGGTCTCGCTGACCTTGTCCTTGTAGGTCAGCAGTCCAATCCGCACCCCTTCGGCTCCCCATTGCATGGCGGGCAGGAGCCAGCTGCAGGCTTTTTTCAGGTCGCCCAACCCAGCCTCCATGCTGCGCGTGGTATCCACGGCCAGCACGAGGTCCAGGCCGTCGCGTTCGAGGCCGGCGAGCAGCTCTTCGAGGCTGTCGAGATCGGGCCAGCCCGGCCTGGAGCCTTCCGCGAGGGTGATCGCCGTGCTCCAGCTTTCATCGAACTCCGTCTTTGTCTCGGGCAGGAGGGCTTTTTTCTCATCGAGTTGAAAGCGATCGAGAAGTTCCCTTCCCCTTCGGTTATCGAGGATCTTTTCCGCCGAGGCGCAGAGCAAGGTGCGGATGGTATTGGATTCCGTCGCGCCGGGCTGGGGCCGGCTCAGGAGCAGGTGGATGGCGTGCGCGTGTACGCGCGGGTCCGGATCGAGCAGATGGGCCGCGGTGAGAACCGGCAGGGTACTGCCCCTGGAGAGGAAGAGGAGCCGCGCCAGCGCGGGAGCCTCGACCACCGACCGTGGAGCGATTCCTCCAGGTTTCTTTTCGAAGCTCGCGGCCTCCCCGGCTTCGCTCGCGGGAGGCCTGAAGCGGTCCTCTATTGCCCGGAAGAATTCTTTCCACAGCTCAGCTTCTTCAAGAGATTTTCCCAGGGGTTTTTCTTCGAGCTGGCGGTTGCCGGGCGCCCGGGCGATTGCTGTCTGCTCCGCGCTTTCTTCGGCGGGCTTACCGCCTTCCGCCGGGGCGCCGGGTTTCCCGGGTAAGGTTCCGGAAGGCTTCGCCACGGGACTGTCGGTGGAAACTGGGGGGCTGTCTTTTCCCGTGCGGGCTCGCGGTACACCGGGTGAAGTGGATGGGGTCGTCGCGGGGGGCGGGGCGGCGCGGGCGCGCTCCGGGTCTCCCGGTCCAGGGCCGGAGGCGGTGGGCATTTGCCGCGGCTGCGGAGCGGAAAGAGCGAGGTGCGATTCCACTTCGTTCAGGCGGGTGTAGAGGTAGATGATCACCACGATGTTGACCAGCAGGCCTACGATGGCGAGCCCGGCGGCGACGTAGAGCCACTCACTATTGCGGATCTGAATTTGCTGGCCGCATCGACAGCGGATCTGGCGGGGCATCAGTTACCTCTGCAATGGTGTTACGGGAGGGCACCTGCTACATGACATTCTATCTCGCAGACTTTTTCATTCCAGATCGATTGGTTCCGATAGTTTCATCCCGCGAAAAATCCGTCGGGGGCGACAGGGGCGGACTATGGAGATGGAGCCCGATAAACGCACTTAAGTGCCGATAGCTACTAATGTTCAAATCCGCTTGATAATCAACGATGACGGTGATACTTTTGGTGGAGTCCTTACATTCAATTTCATTGCCTCTCCCAGGCGCCCAGGGGGACCCCGAGGAGTTCCCAATAAGTCGCCAGGCAGTGCAATTTATTCTGGAATAGACTTTTACGTAAATCGAACCAGCGAGGAAGCCGGTTGGCTCATCTCGTTTATTCCGGTTTATTGCGCTGAAACGGGCATCCCTGAATGTGGATTTTCCACTGTACTGCCATTGCTCAATATGGGTTTTTGGTCAGTTGGTGAGGGGATTTCAGCCGATATATTCATCAATCGGCTAATCAAATGGAAATGAAGTAAACGAGTCTCAGCGGCCTGAAAGATGGCGGATTGAGACAGGAAAAATCAGGAGGTTGTAGGAATGTTGGTTTCTCGTGACGCTATACGCGCCTTCGGTTGGATTCTGGTCCTGACCCTGTCGATGGTGGGTTGCCAGAGCGCCCCCGAGCAGATTCCCTCAAAGGGTTTCACGGATGATTTCGGCGGGGATGTGCCGACCAGGGAAGAAATTACGGTTGAGAGCGTCCAGGACAAAGAGATGCTTCACCAGCGGACGCAGGCGGAGTTCCGCCTCGGGACGAGCTTCCCCTTCGATCTTTTTGATCCCGGTCGCGATCCCCATACCAATATCGGAGTCGTGGGCGGCGGTAAGCTCCAACTCGAGACGGCGAAAAATATCTACCTGGGCCTGTCATTCGACTGGACCGACAACGATGTGGAGCCCAATAGCTCTGGACTCGGTGAGCAGATCTTCGCGGGCCAGGGATATGACCGTCTCTCGGTCCTCGGGACTATCGATTACGACATTCCCATCACCGAAGATCCTGATGGTTTGCTGCTTCGCCTGGGAATGGGCATAGGAATGACAGTGGTGGATTTCAATACCCTGCCGGATTTCCTCAATAATCCGGCTTTCGGTAAGATCGAGGATCTCTACCAGATCATGTTCCGTCCCTCCATCGGTTTGCGCCTTCCGGTGTCGGAGAACCTCCTGGTTTTCGGCGAGTTGACCTATGACATCGTGCCCGAGAGGACAATAGCGTTCTCTAGAGGCCCCACCGGCCAACGAGC
>JAKUSY010000619.1 GCA_022451445.1 Planctomycetota bacterium | reverse complement strand
GCCGCAAGGGCGATCCGAAGCTCCAGATCGGCATCTGCGGTGAGCACGGCGGTGACCCTGCTTCGGTCAAGTTCTGCCATCACGTCGGCAAGAACTACGTTTCCTGCTCGCCCTACCGCGTGCCGATCGCGCGCCTGGCCGCGGCGCAGGCTGTCGCCGAGGAATAAGCTGCAGGCTTCAGCTTTCGCTTAACGGAAGATCCACCACACGGCGCAGATCGTCGCGAAGAGGACGCCGATCCACGCCTTGTGAGCGAAGCTCAGCTCTCCCCAGCCGCGCAGCAGGCTGAAGGAGCCCTCCTGGATGTCTTTCGGCGGCGGAGCGCTCAGCAGGCTGACGATGATCACCGTCGCGGCGGTCAGCACGGCGCTGAGGAAGTGCCGGTGCAGGAAGGAGCCGAGGTATTCGTGGCGCAGGAAGCCTACCTGCCATTGGTATACCTCCGAGTCGAGCAGCAGGACGGTGCCCGCGAGGATTCCCATCGCCACCCCGCAGAGCGCTCCCTGGCGGTTCATGCGGCTGGAGAAGATTCCCAGCAGTCCGGCGACCGCGAAGGGAACCGAGAGGTAGCCGGTGACGACCTGCAGGTACTTCCACAGGGTTTCCTGGCTCTCGATAAGCGGTGTGGCGAAGATGCCCAGCACCATGACCGCCACCAGGGCGATGCGGCCGGCAAGGATCTGGGTGGAGGGATTGTCTGTTGATGACCAGCGGGCGACGATGTCGCGTCCGACCAGCGTCGCCACGGAATTGAAGCTCGAGCTCAGCGAGGACATCAGCGCCGCCAGGAGCGCCGCCAGCACCACGCCCCGCAGGCCCGGTGAGAGCAGGTTCTCCAGCAGCATGGCATAGGTCCCGTTGTAGGCGACCTTGCCGTCTTCGCCGGTGAGCCGTTCGTTGTAGAGGATGAAGCCGATGATGCCCGGCAGGACGAAGATGAACACCGGGATGATCTTCAGGAAGCCGGCGAAGATGGCGCCGGAGGTGGCGTGGTGGAGATTGCGCGCCCCGAGGACCCGCTGCACGTTCACCTGGTCCATGCACCAGTAGAACATGCCGCCGATCAGGAAGTTCCCCAGCAGGTAGCCGCTGAAGGGCAGCTCGT
This sequence comes from Planctomycetota bacterium, assembly GCA_022451445.1. Taxonomy (GTDB): domain Bacteria; phylum Planctomycetota; class UBA8108; order UBA8108; family UBA8108; genus UBA8108. The sequence goes on along the minus strand of JAKUSY010000619.1, from coordinate 1,147 downwards.
GGTCGACGCCCTTGACCATCGACAGCATGTCGAGCCTGTCCTTCTCGGCGAGCTTCGCGGTGAGGCCGTCCCAGCCGCCCACCGCGTCGAGGCCGATCCAGGTCAGGATCACCGAGCCGCCGATGAGGATGATCGATTGCACAAAGTCGGTGTAGATCACCGCCCTCAGCCCGCCGACGAGGGTATAGGCAGCCGTCAGGATGCCGATTGTCCAGAGGATGGAGTCGCCGGAAAAACCGGTGAAATACTCGAGGACCAGCTTGCCGCTGAACAGCGCCAGGGACACCTTGGTCAGGACGATCATGGCGAGGAAATACACCGTCAGGCTCATGCGCATCGCGGGCCCGTAGCGTTTCTCGAAAAATTCTGGAATGGTGAAGACCTTGTGGCGCAGGTACTGGGGTGCGAAGACGCAGGCGAGCATGATCAGGCAGAGGCTCGCCATCCACTCCCAGCCTCCGGCGACCAGGCCCAGCCGATGTCCATCGGCGGCGAGGCCGACGAAATGCTCGGTGGAGATGTTGGTGGCGAACAGCGAGAGGCCGATGAAGGGCCAGGTGAGATCGCGCCCGGCGAGGAAGTAGCCCTCCGACGAGGCCTGCTTGCGCCTGGAGAAATAGATGCCCAGGGCGACGGTGGCACCGAGATAGACCGCGACGATTGAAAAATCGAGAGTTTCGAGCTTCGCGGTCTTTTCCATCGGCGTCTTTCCCTGTCCCGGATGATGTTGAGAAACCGGCTCCAGCCGGTCATCGACGCGCGCAGTTTAACGCAAAGAAACCGTGTCCGCAGCCACTCAGCGCTCATCCGGGGTATTTTCTGTCCGTACCGGCGGTTGCCAGAAAACCAGCATTCGATTAGTTTCTAGGCTGAAGGTCTTAGAGAGGTCCAGCGTTCATGGCGAAGAAAACAACAGTGGCGGACGACGGCGGCGGGCGCTTCCGGTTCCTGGAGTGGCTGCCGTGGGAAAAGCTGACCATCTGGGCGCTCTTCCTGCTGCTGGTCTACAGCCTGCGCAGCTTCTTCTTCATCGTCTTCATGACCTTTATCATCGCCTACAGCATGAGGGGCCTGGTGGACTGGCTGGCGAAGCTGATCTCCCCGGATGAGGAGAAGGCCTGGCTGCACCGCCTGCTGACGGTGGGCT
>JAKUSY010000618.1 GCA_022451445.1 Planctomycetota bacterium | reverse complement strand
TACCCCGATCGTCCCGTTACAGAAGTGATCTGGACCAGTTTCCCCTGAAAACGGGCAGCGACGGCCAGCTTCGTCGAGTTGAAATTCAAAAATAATGTAAAACCAGTTTCGGGCGAGAATGCCCCCTGGATTGGCGAGCGGTTAACCCGGCGAGAACAAAGGCCTCGAAGCCCCGGCCTTCAAAACCGATAGCCTTTGCGCTTCTCGTAGCTTCGAAGCGCATCTTTCACCTTCTGGGCGGCGGAGCGGTAGTCCTGGACGAATTGGTCGAGAGCTTCGGGCTGATCGCGCTTATCGAAGGCCTCGAGAGCCGGGTCTCTGGTCTCTGCCATCCATTTGCGGAGCTTTGTGCGAAGCGCTTCGATCTGTGCCTTGTGATCGTCACTCCCGATGAGATTGCTCAGGCAGTTCGGATCCTTGCTGAGATCGAAGAACTCTTCCACCGTGCGAAGTCTCAGATGTTTGATTCGCGCTGCCATGGCCGGGTCGTTCTCCGCGGCATTCACCATCGCGGCAAAGGCCGGGCCCCCGAGGCGGGTGAATTGGCGTTCGCCGTTCGACCAGGGGTTGAACACATAGGCCGCGTCCCGCGCGATGACCGATCGCATGGGCAGGGCGTCTTTGCCGTGAATGTGGTAAAACTGGGCGAAAATAGCGTCGCGGCCCTCCTGTCTCTCGCCGCGCAGCAGCGGCAGAAACGAACGGCCATCGGACTTCATCGGCTCGAGACCTACAGCTTCGAGAAGTGTGGGTTGCAGGTCGATCATCGAGACCATGTGGGACCTGTCGACCGCTCCGCGTTTCACCTTCCCGCCCCAGCGGATGACGAGTGGCGTACGCACGCTGTCGGGATAGCAGTTCATCTTGGCGCCGGGGAAGGGCATGCCGTGATCGGACAGGAACACCACGATCGTTTCGGCGGCAAGCCCCGCCTTTTCCAGTTCGTCGAGCACCGCACCAGCCATGTCGTCCAATCGCCGGACAGAGGTGCAGTAGGCGGCGAACTCCTTGCGAACCCCCGGCAGATCCGGGAGGAGGCCGGGCAGTCTCACTTCCTCTGCGCGGAACGCTCTTGACGATGCGGCGCGCTCGTTGGGCTCTCGAGTTGCTCTCCCTTTACCGAACGGATGGTGCGGATCGTGCGAGCTGGCCATGAGGAAGAACGGCTGGTGTGCGGTCTTAGCCATCTTGAAGAACCGTTTGCAAAAGACGCGGTAGACGGCCGGGTCGCGCCCCCACCGATCTTCGTCTCCCGCACCGGGCCAGCGATAGGCCACCGACCAACGAAAGATCTCTTCCTGGCTCAGCGGTTTGCCTACCGTGCCGCACATGTAGCCCGCTTCGTTCAAGAGGGCCGGGAGTGTTGGTGTGCCGGGGTGGATCCGCTGAAACCCCTCGGCGCCGTTGTTGTGTGGATACAAGCCGGTGAGCATCGCGCTGCGCGACGGCGTGCAGATGGATACGTTCACGTAAGCGTGGAGAAATCGCATCCCTTCGGAGGCGAGCTTGTCGATGTTTGGCGTGATGTCGTCGGCTCCGCCCCCGAAGCAACCAGGTGAATCCCAGTTCATGTCATCGGCGACGATCATGAGGATGTTGGGTCGTTTGACCGGTGCCGACAGCTGGCCGTAGACCCCTTCTCCGACGAGGGCGAAGACAACCACAGCTGCCAGAATTATCAAAACTATACGCTTCATGTGCAAATCCTTCGCCGCGAGTCAAACCCAGCCAATAGCCTATGCGAGGCCATGGGCGGGGGCAAGGAGAGGGTGGGATGGACTACTTGGGGGAGGTCTTCTTCGGTTTGGATAACAGCCAACTGAATACGATGGTAGTGAGAAGGCAATATCCAAGCAGGGCTGCAATCCCGTTAATCGTTTGCGAGTGGGCCTCAGACGAAGTAAGAGGGCCTGTTCGAATAAAACCGTCCAGAACATTAACCAGCAGGAGGCCGGTAATTGCGCCGATGATCAACCCTGCCAATCCTCCGAGAATTCCACGAAGGACATTTCTGTTAATCAGGCCAATTAAAAGCCCCACGATGGCCGATCCCGACATTAGAAGCAGCAGAATCTTCATGTTCACCCCCCCTTTGCCTACCAGTCAAACCCCGCCAACAGCCTATGCGAGGCCATGGGCGGGGGCAAGGAGAGGGTGGCCCCCTGATTCGCAAAAAGGAGTGGAGTCGGGTAAGATGCTGCGGCGATACTGGGCACAGACGGCTCAACCGTACTATTGCAACACAATGAGAGGTC
>JAKUSY010000617.1 GCA_022451445.1 Planctomycetota bacterium | reverse complement strand
GTTCGGCTACAAAAGCCTGCGACACCCCCAAATCTTCTATCCCGCCTACCTCTGGAGCAATAAGGTTAGAATTACGCTGAACAACAAACCCCCGGTCCCGGGTCACGCCTCGCTGCCAAAAGGATCCGACCCCAAAGATCCCCGCAGCTACGACATCTTCAAGGGAAAGGATTACGCGCCCGACAGGATCAATGAGCAGGCGCTGAATTTCATCCGGGCCAATAAGGACAGGCCCTTCTTCCTCTATTATCCGACCGTCATTCCCCACGTGGCGCTGCACGTTCCGGATGAAGAGCTCAAGCAATACCACGAGCTGGGCTGGAAAGACCCGCCCTTCACCCGTGCCGGAGGCTATGGCTACACCCCCCACTTCACCCCGCGGGCCGCCTACGCCGCCATGATCACCCGGATGGACAAATACATCGGCAAGATCCTCGACCTGATCGATGACCTGGAGCTCACCGATGACACGATCGTCATTTTCACCTCCGACAACGGCACCACCCACCTCAAGCAGGAGGTCGACTACGACTTCTTCCAGAGCGTCGGCAAGCTCAGGGGGCTGAAGGGTTCCCTCTACGAGGGAGGGGTGCGGGTCCCGCTCATCGTTCGCTGGCCCGGAAAGATCAAGGCCCGCAGCAGCTCCGACTTCGTTACTGGCTTCGAGGACTGGATCCCGACGCTGCTCGAGCTCGCCGGACACAAGGGCGAAGAGGACGAGGAACTCGATGGGATCAGCATCGCCCCGACCCTGCTGGGAAAAAAGCAGCCTGACCGCAGGTTCCTCTACCGCGAGTTCTCCGGCTATGGCGGCCAGCAGGCCCTCTGGATGGGTAAATGGAAGGGGATCCGCCAGCGCCTGTTGAAGGACAGGAAGAAGTCCGACAAGGAGAAACTCCGGATCCAGCTCTACGATATGGAGAAGGATATTTCCGAATCAGAGGACGTTGCCGCGAAGAACCCCGAGGTGGTCGCCCGGATCCGAAAGCTCCTCGAACAGGAGCACACTCCATCGAAGTTGTTTCCGATCAAGCCGCTCGACTAGGTTTCATTTCAACGCGGCGGTGTCATCCCAACTCAGAGAGTCCATGCAATGAAGCTCACTCGCCTCAGCCTCATCTCACTTGTCACCTGTCTCTTATTTTCCTTCCTGACAATCGCCTTCAGCCCCGTGCGGGAGAAGTTCCCGGCCGCGCAAGCGCAGGGCAAGCCAGGGAAAAAGCCGAAAAGAAAGAAACCGAACACCACGGACGGCAGGAATCGCAAGACGGGGAAAAAGCCTGTCGTCAAGGATCCCGGCCTGGCAAAGTACGCCATCTACCAGAAGACGGCTCCCCGTCCCCAGAGAACAGCGGCCATCGAGACCAGCCTGCCTCTCAACATCCCCAGGAACTCTCGAATCGCCTTCATCGGCAACACCCTCTTCGACCGCGCCCAGGACTTCGCCTATTTCGAGGCCTTCCTGCACCAGCACCTCCCCGATCACGAGCTGGAGATAAGAAACCTCACCTGGTCGGCCGATTCCATCGAGGCACAACCCAGACCGGCCAATTTCGCCGACTCCGAACAGCACCTCACCCTGGCGAAGGCCGACATCATCTTCGCCGCCTACGGCTTCAACGAATCCTTCGCCGGCAAGGAGGGTGTCGAAAACTTCAGGGAGAAGCTCACGCAATACGTGTCCGAGCTAAAGACAAAAGCCTTCAACGGAAAAACGGCCGCGCGCATCGTGCTGGTCTCTCCCATCGCCAATGAAAACATCAAGGGGGTCAATGCGGCCGACCTCAACAATCCCAACATCAAGCTCTATACCGCGGTGATCCGGCAGGTGGCGTCATCCCAGGACGTAGGCTACGCCAACACCTACAGCGCGACCGAAGCAGCCATGACTTCTCCCGGAGATGACCTCACCATCAACGGAGCCCATCTCAACGCGCGCGGCTACGAGGTTTTCTCAGAGGCTCTCTTCAAGCAGATCATCGGAAAAAATCCACCGGCGGTAGACGAGGCGCTTCGGCAGGCCGTTATCGAAAAAAACAGGCAGTTCTTCTACCGATACCGTCCGGTGAACACCTTCTACTACACCGGCGGCCGCAACCGCAGCTACGGCTACCTGGACTTCCTGCCCGCCATGCGCAATTTCGACATCATGGTAGCCAACCGCGACAAGAGGATCTGGAGCCTTGCCCGTGGCAAGAAAGTACCGGAGAAGATCGATGACTCGAACGTCCCGCCACTTCCGAAAACAACCCAGAGCCG
>JAKUSY010000616.1 GCA_022451445.1 Planctomycetota bacterium | reverse complement strand
TCTCTGGGTCAAATCGACCGGGAAGCCGTAGCTATCCCAGAGCAGGTAGGTCGTGTCGCCGCTGACGATCTTCTCACCGGTCTCCTTCCTACTCCGGCTCTCATTTTCAAAGAGCTCTATGCCACGGCTGAGAGTTTTGCCGAAGCGATCCTCCTCGCTGCGGATGAGATGAGTAATGAACACCTGCTTATCCCGCAGCTCGGGATAGGCCGCTCCCATGCTCTCCACCACCGGCTCTACCAGCCTGTGAAGGATGGCGCCCTCGGCCTGCAGCTTTCGCCCGTAGCGGGCTGCCCGCCTGAGAATCCGCCGCAGGACGTAGCCCCGGCCCTCGTTGGAGATCTCGGCGCCATCGGCGAGGCAGAACGCAAGCGACCTGATGTGGTCGGCGAGCACCCGGTGGGGAACCCCTTTTTCGCCGGGATCGTACTCGACACCGGTGATCGACTCGACCTCGGAGATCAGGCCGCGCAGGACGTCCGTCTCGTAGACCGTGTCCACCCCCTGCAGGACCATCGCCATGCGCTCGAGCCCCAGCCCGGTGTCGATGCTCGGCCGCGGGAGTGGCGTCTTCTCTCCATCAGCCGACTGGCTGAACTGCATGAAGACGAGGTTCCAGAGCTCGAAGAAGCGCTCACCGTTTCCCACGTCGGCTTCGCCGAAGGCCTCACCGCGATCGAGGAGAATCTCCGAGCAGGGACCGCAGGGGCCGACATCCCCCATGCTCCAGTAGTTGTCCTTCTCACCGAGACGGACGATCCGCTCATCGGGCAGACCGGAGATTTTCTTCCACAGCTCCCAGGCCTCGTCGTCCTCGCGAAAGACGGTCGCCCAGAGAGCGTCCGGGTCCAGGCCGTAGCCCTCGGTGATCAGCTCCCAGGCGAAGGAGATCGCCTCCTCCTTGAAATAATCTCCGAAGGAGAAATTGCCCAACATCTCGAAGAGGGTCAGGTGCCTGCTGGTATAGCCTACGTTGTCGAGATCGTTGTGCTTGCCGCCGGCTCGAACGCACTTCTGAACCGTCGCCGCGCGCGGGTGGACCCTCTCCTCCCGCCCCGTAAAGACATCCTTGAACTGGACCATGCCCGCGTTGGTGAAGAGCAGGGTCTTGTCCCCATGGGGAATCGAGGGGCTCGACGGCAGCACCACGTGATCCCTCTGGCGAAAATAATCCAGGAACCGGTCTCGTACTTCAGAGGTCTTCATGTGAACGACTTTCCCGGGGCGTCCTCTCCCCTCGACACTCTCAGCCCGGAGAGCAGCTCCGGGGGATTAAAGGCAAAGAATAATAAACGGATCATCTACGGATTTGGAGTGCGTCGCAATAGTTCATAAAACGTTCCCGAACCTCGTCCGCGCCGAGCGCGGCCAGCCTGTCGGTTCCGAAGCCTTCACAGGTAAAAGAGGCTACCACGGAACCGTAGGCTATGGCTGTCTTGAGATGCTCTTCATCGACAGCTCCCGCCTGCGAGAGAGAGCCCATCAGGGCTCCCGCGAAGCTGTCACCGGCCCCGGTCGGGTCGATGACCTTCCCGGTCGGGTAGGCCGGCAGAGCGACAACCCCGGCCTCCGTAAAGAGAACGGCGCCGTGTTCGCCCTTCTTCACGACAACATTGGCGGGGCCCATAGCGAGAATCGCGCAGCCCGCGTCGATGAGGTTGCGGCAGCCGGTCAGCTCGAGCGCCTCGGCATCGTTGAGAGAGATTCCATCGATACGCCCGAGAAGCTCCAGGAGCTCATCACGCGCCGAGCCGATCCACAGGTCCATGGTGTCCGCCATGACGCAGACCGGCTCCTCCACCTGCTCGAGCACGCTGAGCTGCGTTCCCGGCGCCGCGTTGGCGAGAAAAACGAAGCTCGAGTCACGGTAGCCCCCGGGCAGGACCGGCCTGAAGTGCTCAAAGACGTTGAGCTCGACCGAGAGCGTCCGCCTGGAGTTCATGTCTTCGGAATACTCGCCGCTCCAGCGGAAGGTGGCGCCGCCCTCGACCACCTCGAGGCCGGCAAGATCGACGCCCTTCGACCTGAGGAGCTCGATATCCCCCGCCTCGAAATCATCCCCCACAACCCCGACCATCCTCACCTCCGTGAAGATGCCGGCGGCGAGCGAAAAGTAAACGGCCGCCCCGCCGAGCGCGTCCTGCACCTCTCCGTGCGGAGTGCGGATCGAATCACGGGCCACGGAACCGACGACAAGAAGAGACATGGAGAAATCTCCCTGGTGAAAAGGAGGTATCATAACGCACCGGGCGACGGATGAAAGA
>JAKUSY010000615.1 GCA_022451445.1 Planctomycetota bacterium | reverse complement strand
CCGCATGATCGTCACGTACCGGGGAATCATGTACCGTGGGTTGTCGAGAGGCCCCAGGACCTGCTGCATCGCCTCAGCAAATATCGCTGAGGCCTTTTCGTCAGCGCCCTTGCCCCGCAGGTAGAACCGCAACCAGCCGCCGCCTCGATGGCCGCCGGCATGGGCGGTGTAACGTGAAAGCGCACCCGCATCCTGCAGTGACCGCACCACCACCAGGGCGATGGCGTTGGAGAGAGACTCATTGTTCCACTCGGTTATCGCAAGACGCTTGAAGGGAGGAAATCCGCCCCCACCGCCGCCTCCGCTCTTCGCCTCCACAGCTTCCCTCGGGATCTCGTCAAACGGGGTGCCGATCTTCCACAGCCCACGGGCTTCGGACCGTTTCCCCACCCGCTGGATCATCTCTTCGTTAAAAAGCTCCAGCCTCTCAGATACGCCCTTCGGACGCGCATCGGTAAACGCCGCATGCACATGCCCCACGCCCTGTTCGATCGCACCGTCATCGCAGACCCCGTAGAGCTGGGCGTGCTTGCGCTTGAAGCGCTTGTAATCATCAAACCCCCTCCTGAACTCCTCGGCCAGACAGACCACGTCCCAATTGTTGGCTACCTTCTCCGGCCAGTCCCTGTCGAGGCGAAAAGACCGTCCGCGCAGCTGGTTGATGCTCATACTGGTGGTTACGGTGGTCAGGTCAACGAGCACATTGATGCGGCTGGCATCCCAACCTTCCCCAAGCAGGCCCCGCGTGCCGACCAGGCACCTGGTCACCCCCTCCTGGAAGGCCTCGGTAATCATCTGGGTATAATAGCGCGGCCTCCAGTGCTTGCCGGCGCCCTTGATTTCGTAATAACCATCACGCTCGACGGCGACGAGGTCAATCTCGATGCCCAGGTCCCCGATCCACCGCTCAAAGTAGGGCAGGATCCGCGGAAGCAGGTCGTCATCAACCAGCACCGTAGAGCCTGTCATGAACACCGGGTCAAGAGCGTCGGTCTCAGGATCGGTCAGCAGGGCCCGAAACGCGGCGACCGCTCCACCCGCCTCTTCATCCAGCACGCCCTCCACCAGCGCGGTTGCCGATGTCTTCTCGAAATCTGTGACAAGGACGGCCCGGATCTGCTCACCCAGCACACGGTGCTCAGCCTTGAGAATCTTCTTCACCGCCTCCAGCTTGGCCGAGGCGTAGGCCATCACGCGGCCGACCGGGGATGCGCAGGCCCGCATGCCGGTCTCGGTGATCTGGGTACCCATCAGACGCAGCCGGCTGATCGCCTTCTCGGCGAGAGCCTGGTCCTCTGGATTTTCCGACCGCCTGAGACCGTGCCGGATATAGCGATCGAGAAGGGCGACAAGCAGCTCCCCCTCCGGCCAGTCGGCGGCAAGAAGGCCGGAGCTGGGGCCGGGAACGCCCGGTGGCAGGGCGCGTCCCGCTTTATCGAGATGCAGCCTTGCCGCGTCGGCGAAGACCTCGTCCCGGCGACGAAAGCTCGCCCAGTCCTTCGCCTCCCCGCTCGGCAACCTGAGCTCACCGAGCACCTCCTCCAGCCAGCCATCGAGCCCGGGAACCCGGGCCGGCACCCCCGCCGCCACCGGGGGCGGATCCTTCCTCAGATCCCCGACCAGTCGATCGAAATCCTCGTCAACCCCGGCAATATACCGCAGCTCCTCGACCGATGGCCGAACGAAGTAGGCAAGGTCCTGGTAGGGAGCGAGGTTGCCGTCGCGAACCAGGGCAGGCACCGGCACCTCGTAGTCGACCGGACCGAAGAAGGTACGGTACCGCTCGACGTCATCAAGATCGGCATCCTCGAAATCAGGGGGCGTGGCGGTGAGCCCGAGAACCACCGGGTCGTCGAACAGCTGGCGCACCTCGCTCAGCACCCGGCCCCAGTGATGCAGGAGGTGATGACACTCATCGAGCACGATAAGTCCGACCCCCGCCCCGACGAGGCGATCGAGATTTTTTCGGGCGCTATCAGCCAGGGTACCCAGGACCTTACCGCCACGGATGTCCGCGTCCCGCACCTTCTTCCGGTACCTCCCGAGGCGCTCATCATGGTAGCCCGGATTGCTCTTGCGGAGACCGACGATCCAGGCGTTGGCGGTCTCCGGATCCTCCGCCTCGCCCGCGGCAATGAGCGTCTCGACCCACAGGGCCCTGGCCCGGGTGTCGAGGTCCTCGTCGCCTCGGCGGGGCAAGGTGACGGACTGGTAGGGGAGTGAGGTGAGGATGCCCGGCCTCGAAGGGTCCGTAACCACAGCGGCCTCGTTTCCCTCCAGCGCC